>JAPKBL010000190.1 GCA_028823415.1 Mariniblastus sp. | reverse complement strand
AGAACGCGCTGACTCACGCTATCGTTTGCCCCACTTTTTGGGCTCAGCCTTGGCCGAAAGCGACTTGCGATCAATTAGCATTTCAACAGAAGTCTTGCCTAGCAGATCGGTCAGCCGACTGGTCAATTGTTCATTGATCTCCACTTTTCTATTGGAGTTCATTTCCACCCGCATCCCGTCCTCAAGAATAATCTCAAATTTCAACTGCCGATTTCCGGGATATCCACGAATGATTTCGTACACTGTTTTCAATCCGTCTTCACCATGGATTTGCTGATCAATCATGACCTTGATCCCATGGGTCAGATTCTCATCCAGCTGGTCAATCGGAATTACCTTATCGACAATCATGTTCGCTTCATCGCCACCACGGTAATCCAGTCGTCCCTGCAGAACTACAATTGCATCTGACTCAACCGCATCGCCATGTTTTGCAAAATCCTGCGGCCATAAAATACATCGAATCGCACCTTCGACATCCTCTAAGTCAAACATGACGTATTTGGTGGGCGAATTTGCATCCCGTGGATTTTTAACGTGCGACTGCTTGACCGACGAAATCATTCCCCCAAGACTAACGCGGTCACGGTCTTTGGTTCCCTCGAGGCCGGATGTCTTATGGGAACAATAACGTGCCAACTGTGCTTCAAATTGAGCCAAAGGATGACTCGTCAAATAAAACCCGAGGACCTCCTTTTCGGCATTCAGCAACGCCCGCTCCTCCCACTCGTCCATTTCTGGAAGCACGACCTCTGCATCTTCTGCGTCATCTTCGTCATCGCCGCCAAAGAGATTCTTTTGACCACTTTTTTTATCTGCGATCATCGCTGCGCCAGCCTGCAACGCGCGATCCGTTACCGCGGACAACTGCGAACGCTTTACCTCAAAACAATCCATCGCTCCCGCTTTGATAAGCGTCTCGATAGACGATCGGTTGCATTTTGATGACTCAATCCGCTCGCAAAAATCGAAAATATCCTTGAATGCCCCGTTCGCTTCCCGCTCTTCGGCGATTGCCGCTGCCGCCGATCCTCCACAGCCCTTAACCGCCGACATCGCAAAATGTATCTTTCCGTCGGCAACCGTGAATTCGACTCCAGATTGATTAACACAAGGTGGAACGACTTCAACATTCATCCGGTCACAATCTTCCATGTGTTCAACTAACGAATCTTTACTTGTGAAATTGCGACCGGGAATGTCTCCGGTCAGCAATGCGGCCATGAACTCGACCGGGTAGTGCGCTTTTAAATAAGCGGTTTGCCATGCAATCGCAGCATAGGCCGTCGAATGACTCTTGTTGAAACCGTAACCAGCAAATTTGAGAATCATATCCCATAATTCCTGAGCGTCCTTTTTTGGCAACCCTTGCTCCACCGCTCCAGTCATGTAGGCATCGTGATTCGATGCAATGATTTTCTCTTTCTTCTTACTGATGGCTTTAATACAAGTATACGCAGATGCGAGTGGAATCTTTCCAAGGCGATTCAAAATCTGCATCACTTGTTCCTGATAAACCATCACGCCATTGGTCTCTTCAAGAATCTCCTTGAGGACGTCCAGCTTATACTCGGCCTCTCGGCGGCCATGCTTTACATCGATGTACTGCTGGACCATTCCTCCCTCCAACGGCCCCGGCCGGTAGAGTGCATTGGTTGCGATGATATCCCGAAAATGATCTGGCTTCATCTTCGAAAGCAAGTCGCGAATCCCGCCACTCTCTAACTGAAAGACACCCTTGGTGTCGCCCGATTGAAGTAACTCAAACGTGAGCTGATCCTCGAGCGAAAAATCTAGCGGATCGACCGTCTTTCCCGTGGTTTGCTGGATCAATTTCACGGTGTTGCTAAGAATAGTCAGCGTTCGCAGACCGAGGAAATCCATTTTCAACAGGCCGGCCGCCTCAACATCATTCATGGACCACTGAGTAATGACATCCTCTTTGCCGGCAACCCGCCCCAAAGGAACAAAATCGGTCAATGGCCCGTCACTAATCACAACGGCGGCAGCATGCGTTCCGATATTGCGGGCAAGGCCTTCGAGCTTAAGCGCAAAATCGAGCAGCTCCGCAATTTCAGGATCACCTTCGTAAACCCCTTTTAACTCATCGCTTGAGTCAATCGCTTCCTGCAGAGAAATCCCGAGTTGATCAGGAACCATCGACGTAATTTGGTTAACGCGCGTTAACGGAATACCGAGTACGCGGCCCACATCTTTGATCGCAGCCCTGGCTTTGAGTGTTCCGAACGTGCCGATCTGAGCGACGCTTTCCTCCCCGTATTTTTCTTTCACATACCGGATAATTTCGCCGCGCCGCTCCTTACAGAAATCAATATCGATATCAGGCGCTTCTAGTCGATTTTCATCGAGAAAACGTTCGAACAAAAGATTGTATTTGATGGGGCAGACATGGCTTAGATAGAGCGCGTAACAGACAATCGCCCCGACACCGCTACCACGAGCGGTAGACGGAATATCTCGCTGCCGCGCCTGTTCGACAAAATCCCAACAGATCAAAAAGTAGTTTGCAAATCCGAGTTTATTGATAACGCCTAGCTCTCGATTCAGTCGCGCCATCACCACTTCTGAGAGCTCGCCGCCGGGTTTCATTTCCTCATTACCCTCGTAACGTTCCATCAGACCCTTGAGGCAAAGATCTCTTAGTTCATCTTCTGGCAAACGATCTTGCGGTAAATCGAAAACCGGAAAAAAACGTTCGCCAAGTTCAAGTTGAATATCAACGGTGTCGGCGATCTGCTGACTCCGCGCCACCGCATCCTCAAGCCCCGGGAAATTTCGATACATTTCTTCAGGAGGCCGAAGGTAGAACTGATCACCCTCCATTTTCATCCGCTGACTGTCGGTACGGAATTTACCCATATTGATGCAGAGCATGACGTCCTGCGCTTCTGCGTCTTCGCGATCGACATAATGGCAATCACTGGTAGCAACCAACGGCAACCCCACTTGCTGAGCTATTTCAACCGCACCCTGAAGCTGCGGTTTCTGAATATCAACATTGTTATTCATGATCTCAAGAAAATACCGATCACCAAAAACACCGTGAAACCACTGAGCAATATTCTTAGCTTCCGCGAGGCTTTCCTCGGCACCATTACCGGAGCCTCGCAAAATTGCGCGACTAAATTCACTCGACACACACCCGCTCAAACAAATAATTCCCTCGCTGTATTGTTCGAGCAATTCTTTATCGATTCGCGGCTTGAAATAAAACCCGTCGAGACTGGCATGCGAAGCCATTTTGACCAGGTTTTTGAATCCCGTCGCATTTTGGCATAGCAAGGTTAAGTGATAACTGGAGTCCTTGCCTTTGCCGCCTGATTTACTCTTTCGGCTGCCCGGAGCGATGTAGGCTTCATACCCAATAATGGGGTTAATGTCTTTCGATTTGCAGGCCCGGTAAAACTCCAAGGCCCCATGCATATTACCGTGGTCAGTTAGCGCCAGCGCATTCATCCCATGATCCGCTGTCCGTTGAACCAATTTCGGAATCGAACTGGCACCGTCGAGCAAACTGTAATGGCTATGGCAATGAAGATGAACAAACGGACGGTCAGACATAAAGCGAGTCAGCCTCAGTTAAAATTGACTTTGGATGATGGAGCGACAATTCAAAATCGATCACATTTAAAAACTTTTTCGGGTAGCGTTGAGTAGATCCGAGCATCCGACACCAACCGGTCAAAGGTTATCGACAGATGGTAACAAATCATCCGATTTTGACTATTGACCTAATCGCTCAGCCTCACAGCGAACGCATCGCAAAAAACCGTCAACCCGCCAACCGCACCGGCGATTTCTATCGGAACCACAAAATTAATCGGAATCTCGGATTGTAACGGTTTTGCGGCAATATGCGAAAACCACCTATTTCTCCTACTTGCACGTTTCCCTGACCTATGTTTTCAGCGAGGAACCCATTGGTAAAACACCATTCCGCGTTACGGGAACCCACTTGATTTATTCGATTCCGCTTTAGCAGGCACGCCATGCCAACCTCGACAAAAGACAATACAAATTCAAAAAAACACAATGACGTTGCCGTCATTCTTGAGCACATTGAATTGCTGGTCGAGTTGCACGAAGAACAAAATGGCACCGACGTAGCATCCGAACAAGAGAATCTGCACAGGAAACAAGCAAGCGGATTTCGAGAATTAGAGAGCCTGATTAGCTTAAAATTCAAAACACTCGAAAGCAAAATTGACTCGCTTTCAAAATCATTTAATGACCAATCAAAAGTTCTTGAAACCAGTGGCGTCTACGATCTTAAATCAGCGGACTGGCTATTTCAGGAAGACAAAAAACAAGAGCTCGAAACGAACCTTGCATCCGTTACTAATCAAATCACCGAAAAAACCGAATTCATCATTGGCTCTTTTGAAACTCGCTTCGAAAATGTCATTCAGGATATGGGTGAAAAGTTTTCGGAGTTGATTCAGCAATCCGATCAAGCGAACCATGAATCAACGGATAAAGACGAAGACGAAGACGAAGACGAGACATCGCACTGGGAAAAACAAAAAGAAGCCATGCTCTCAAAATATGGCGTCGAATCCGATCATGGTGACGCAGGCAAAACACCGCCCTCAGCCAGCGCGAAACCACTAAACCAAACAACTCCCCGTGAGAAACCGGCAGTCGAATCGCCACCACAGCAACCTCTAGATACTCACGATATCGACGCATTGAAATCTGAACTCAACGAAAAGCTCCGCGAAGCCGAAATCGAACTCTCGATTGGCCGGGCCAAGATTAGCCAACAGCAGGCCGAAATTGCCTCGCGGCACGTCGATTTGGAGCGTCGCAACGAAGCTCTTGAATCGAAATTAGCCGCCTGCCCCGCCGGTCCGTCTCGGAAAATGGGATTTCTCGACCGCTTAACGCGACATCTTCGTCGAGACTAAACGCAAACCGCGATACCAGAGTTCCCAAGCCATAACTCCGCCGTGATCTGATATTTTTTGAGATCCTGCAGGCGGTTTTGCCATCGAAAAACCAGCGAAGGGTAGGGCTTCCCCAAAGACAGCTGTTTAGATACCGCTGTTTAGATAACCGCTAGCACTCAAAGCAGCCGGCATTTTTCTATCTCAAAATCACCTTAGCAACGCATCCCCCATTGGACCCCGGTTCATTTGGGGTTGTCCCGCAACCTTCCTTTTTGGTATTTCACCTCCGCCTTAATCGTCGTGAACCTGTGCGCCAGAATCGAACTGACGCTTAACCCAGATTCAGTATGGCGTTGGCCAACAAATTAACGGCATGGCAGCCGACGAGTGTTTTGAACGATCGGATTCGCTTGATCCGCCAATCAAAATTGGTGCTCGGTGTGACATGCCTATATTTCCCAAATCGAGTTTGCTATCTCAGCAAATTCACGATGGAAACAACAACATGTCCGAATCTGAAACTACACAAGAGATCGGCCCTCGGTTTACCAAGGCGACGATCATCCGTATTTCGGCAGTGGCGTTCTTCGTCACCTTGGGATCAGTTGCCGTCATTCAATCGATGAAGTACGTATCATCAGATTCGAATGAAGCCCCCAGCCAACTAGCATCGGATGTTGAAAACACAGCGTTCGAGGACGGGACTCTCAAGGGTACGACGACCTCGCCCGGTCAACCGCCTTCCGCATTTAACCAGCCTTTGGATTCAGCGGCGAGTAGCAGCCCTTTTATTGCACCGACGCTGAAAACAACGGGTTCATCCGACCCAGTCAAATCAACTCCACCGCCCACTCAATCATTTAAACCGGTGTCGCCTTCCAGCCCGGCACTCAATGGCGTCCCCATAGTTAAAGCCGCTCCTACGGCAATTCGCCCAGATCGTTTCGCATTCAAGGGACCACCTTTCGCCCTCTCAAATCCCGGCAGCACCTCTGGGCTACCCGATGACCCCACAAAAAATCAGGGAAATAAAAACTCCGATTCTAAAAAACCTGATCCATTTCGTATCAAGACGCCCTCGAAAGAAACCAGTGATTTCCAGGGGATCAAGACAACGCAAGAAGTGCCTGCAAACAACTCGGCTACTCGTTTACTCGATCAAGTTAACGAAGTGGAGGCCTCAAACCAATCAACACCGAAGCCTCAACCAAATGCCTTCGCCAAACCCTTCGCCAAACCCTT
>JAPKBL010000189.1 GCA_028823415.1 Mariniblastus sp. | reverse complement strand
TTCCCTTCGTTTAACATTCCCTTCGTTTAGCGCAGCAGGTTCTCGCAAGTCAAGACACTCCAAATCGGCAAATCGTTTTAATCACCGACTGGCTTCCGGCAGCTCATTTCGAAGACAATCTGTTGTACATGCTTTCTCCGCCCCACTCACCGAGGCGGCAACCAAGCGAGAAGGGGCACTGTGTGCCCCGATGGCATCACGATCAACACTTTCCTTGTTCCCAACGGGTCTCAGTCGGAAGAAGACATCCGATTCGCCCCTCGACTAAGCGAGCAAACCAAAGGCCGCGTTTTCTTTACCGCGGAAGGGGATCTCGATCGCTTGGTGGTTGGGGACTACCTCAACCGTAAACGCGAAATTCTCGGCTGAATCAACGCTTTGAGTTTGAGCGGATCGTCGTGCGGCTCAATTAAATGCCCCGCATGCTCGATCTCGCAACAAAGAATTGGGCAGCGTTGGGCGAATGTCTAAAATTCAACCTCTGGCAAGTCAACTCGCCCTCCATCCGCGGTGAGTTCCATCCAAAAAAATGGGTGTTTTTCAATGAGATCCTCCACCGGCGAAAAGAACTCTGCCAGCGAGGCAAACTGATCCTTGGTGAGACTCTCTCTGTCTGCGACTTCTCCATTTTTTGAGACAATCAACACGTGATAGGAAACCCCGAGCACGGCATTGGCATCAATTGTAACTTCAAACTGCCCATTCTCATCCGCCCGCACCACCGCGCCGCCGAGACGATAAATTCGGTCAATCGCCTCATTGTCCAACGCTTGGAATGAATCCGGATGCACCAAGTTGCCTTGGGATCGAGCCTCCGGTTTCTTATTCACCGGCAAGATTAAAACAACGGCCCCACGATCTGCTTTTAAATCCTCTCCATCCCGATAGGCAACCGTTCCGTAAACTCGGCAATCTAACGTTCGGTTTAAATCCGTCGACGAAGGCGACGCCAATCCACCGACGAGCAAACCCACCATGAAAAATACAACCGCTGTACCAACGAGCAATAACGCCTGGGCATAAACCACCCACCTTGGAAGTTGAATCAACTCGCGAAACGACTCCGTTCCTCCCGACTCTCCATGAATCCCTAAATTTTTACCAGAATGTCCACCTGCCATTTGCATCACTCTCGAGTTTTTTACCGTTGATGAATCAAGTAATCAAGTCGGTTCATTTCCTCTCAAAACATGGAAATCCCGATTCCCTCAACCACTTTACCGCACCGTTCTTAGTTTTCTTGTAACAACTCGTGCAGAAATCACCTGTCCCTCTATTTATCCCAGTTTGCGGTTTGCAAAACAAGGTTATCGCAACGAGCATATTTGGCTAAGATTAAGCCTAGACGCATCAATGACATTGATTTCCCTTGCAGTACCGTGCTGCAAACACAAATCGATTGAGTTAAATTTTAGGTCCCGCCATCATTAGGTCGCGGAAACATTGAAAACAGGATGCCATGCCCATCATCAAATTGTCTGCCCCCAACATTTCAAGTCCCAACATGAATACTCGAATTCGGACAACGGATATCAGAACAACGCGGCGAAAACGGCACTGGCTCCGAAACCACTTTGTCCGCTTCCAAATCATTGCGTTGACGATTTCCTATTTCAGCTCACTGCCTTCGATCTGCTTAGCACAGGCAGATCGACCTCGGGTGGTCACCGTCGATACTGGGGTTCAATTTGAGGGCGAAGTTTTCACTGTTCGTGAACTAAGCACTTCCACGACCTCTTATAACGCCTACGGATCCTCTCGCGATAACATCGTCGTCATTACCGACGGACTGCGTCGGGTTTTCATTGGCGACAATCACGTCCTAAATCTGGGTGACTCCGGCCAGAGTGACGAAATAAATTTCGACATCGATCAAAAGTCATACAACGGTTCCGAAGGAAATGGAGCGTTTGTAGGCGTCGGGCCGTTTAATCAATATGGCCACCGGCAATTTTCAATCAACGTTCGACTGCCTGACAAAACGTCCATACGAAGGACTTACACACAGGGAATTACCAAGATCACTCCCCGCTACTGTGTCCTGAAAACTCTTGTTGGAAATCCAACAGCGCCTTTGAAGCAATGGACGATGCATATTGCCACCGGTACGGTTCCCAAAAACGTACTG
Source organism: Mariniblastus sp. (assembly GCA_028823415.1). Taxonomy (GTDB): domain Bacteria; phylum Planctomycetota; class Planctomycetia; order Pirellulales; family Pirellulaceae; genus Mariniblastus. The sequence continues at coordinate 4,025 of JAPKBL010000189.1, read as the reverse complement.
AGAAATGTGCTGCTCTCCCGTGTGAAGAACCCTAACAAGCCGGAAGAGTTTTTTGATATCGCCTACCTCTTTCAGCAAATGGGCGACTACAAACTCGCCAGCGAGGAACTCCGACAAATTGAATCAAAGTTCCCAGGCCTCAAAGAACAAATCCGTGACCAGCGAGATAAAATTGGCCAACTCAAGGCTAGGCAGATTTTACGCGAGATAGATCTTCGCAAAGACTCCGGTCAATTCGATCTCGCACTGCAAATGGCAAAGGTTCCCGCGAAAGAACGTCTCGCTGGAGAAATTAAAGCAGAGTTTGACAATGTTGAGGCAGATGAATTGGCCGCCCGAAAACGTGTTGCCCAAACACGAGCCCTGGCAATTGAATTAACCAAACAAGTTCAGAACTTAAGCAATGAACAGATCGAAGCAGTCAACCGATTCCGCGACGAGCTTGAGACCGATTTAAATCGCTTCAATGAGAATCGACTTGCCGCTTACATTCGACTCGCAAATGACATCTCGATGCCAGCCCAACAAAAACTCGCACTTGCAATAAGTGGCTGGCTTCTAGGGAGTAACAACGCCATCGAAAATCTCGCGGTTGTCCAGTCAATGTTTGTCGTACGCGACTTTGTCCGCGAATATTTAGACGAAGCAACAACAGCGCAGCGAAGAACATCTATTCTTAAGGAATTAGCAAATTTAGAATCGGGGACACCTAAGATTCTCGACGCAATGATCCAACAAATGAAACCGATTGAGACCGCAGCGAACGTGGAAAGCTACACCGGTGAGTCGGCCATTGAATTCACGGTGGAAGTCCCCGGAACGGCAGCCAATCCTGAGCCCATTCAATTTAGATGCATGGCTCACTTGCCACCGCAATATAATCCTTATCGAAAATACCCAATGATTGTTTCTCTGACCGGCGGTACGCAATCGCTAGATCAAAACATGGAGATCTGGTACGGAAAATACAATCAAAAATTGAAAATTCGTCAGGGGAATGCGCCTCGCAATGGGTATATCGTTGTCGCGGTGGACTGGCGGGTACCCGGCCAAACTCGCTGGAATCATTCCGGTCGCGAGCACCGTGTCGTATTGGACGCGCTCTATCGCAGCCTTAGACTTTTCTCGGTAGATTCTGATCGCGTTTTCTTATCTGGGCACCGAGAGGGCGGTGACGGCGCCTACGACATTGGGATCTCACATCCGGAGCATTGGGCGGGGATTCTTGGCTATTCCGGCGCCTTTGACAAATACATCAACAAGTACTGGGACAATATCCATGTCCAACTGCCGCTCTACTGCGTCAATGGCCAAAAAGATGTCGTCTCGATTGCAAAAATGCAATTTGCAATTAACAAATGGATGAGACCCAAGTACATCAACCCAACCATCGTTCAATACATCGGAAGGGGAAATGAACTGTTTATGGAGGATCTTCCTTTCGCCTTTAAATGGATGAAAGGGCAAAAGAGACCTTGGCCTGATCGAGGTGGGTTTGAATTCACGTGCAATGCACTGAGGCCCTGGGACACCTATTTCTGGTTCTATGAGCTCAATGGGATCCCGGACGATCGAGTTGTTAGACCCGAATTATTTAACCAGACGAAAAAATTCAACAAGGTCGAAATTTCCGGTGAAATCACCAGCCTCAACAGTTTTCGCCTTGGCCCAGCCAGCATGAAAATCAACGCCGACTCCACCCTTTGGCTCTCGCCGCAATTTGCTGACTTAGATAAGCAAATCCAAATCCGAGGGCGCGGCAGTTTCAAAGGATCAGTGACCGCCTCTCCGAAAATAATCCTGGACGACGTCTTGCGACGTGCAGATCGCGAGCACATCTACCATGCAAAAGTCGATTGCATCAAAGGAACCTGGACGGCCTCCGAGTAGGCCGGCCTCTCAGACAACAACTCCAATTTCGAGTTATCGCTGCTGAGATTCGCCCTTCTTGTCACTCGTTTTCTGGACCACCTCCGTCAACGGCTTTTTTTTTATGATGCATCCGGTAATTCGCCAGCCGTCTTCGTGGGTTTCCATGACCCAGCCCATGGGGCCGAAGTAAGGCGCGATGCTGACTTCATAATTTTCCGGCAACTTCGATCCGTCCAACTTCTGCTTGCGAACGGTTGCGTCATTGAGCTCTTTGCCTTCGGCCGCAGCCTTTTCTTCCGCCTGCTTCTTGAATACTTGATTGACTATTCTCGCAAGCACCGTTTGCGAAGACGCCATCTCGCCCCGTCGTACCATCTCGTAGTTCGCCTCCAGAGCAAGATCCATCCGACCGAACTGTCGCCAGCATACGGTGGAATCATCGGTCAATTTGTCGATGGCAGTTTTTACTTCAATGTAATCCGGTGCACTGGATAGCTTCGACTTTTTCTGACTCAGCAGTTTTCGCAAATACCCTTTGTTGTTTGCAATTAACAAATTGCCACCGTGGACGACAAAATATTTCTTCGCAAACAATTGAAACGCCGGTTCTTCTTCCTCTTCTTCTTCAATTTCAAAATCACCCGGTAGTATCCAGTCGGGATCGGGCACCTCTTCTTCCATCGCTGCAGAATCAACTTCGATAACCTTGATTCCACCTAAATTAATGACCTGACCATTGGTCGCTCGTCGCAGGCTTTCGAATACGAACTCCGGTTCGTCTTTGACCGGGATACCGATCACCACCCTTTCGCTGGTCTCCGCAATAGGGCGCTCGACAGCGGATGCAATCGTCAAACGGTTATCTAGCAGTCCGACCAACTTAATGATATCCAGCTGCATGTCCGGGTCGACCTTGAAATCATTCAACGTTCTTTCAAAGGCACCTTTCTCATCCAGGAACCCATCGTAGAGCCCACCCACGCTGCCGAGGGCATCCGAAAAATCCCAATTACCAATCACTAGCGCTGAGGCTTCTTTAGGAACCCAATTCGCCGGCTCCAATGGTTTTGAGTTACCGGCAAAATTGAACATCTTAAAGATCTGATCGCTGTTATCCATTTTCTGCCCACGGGGCGCGTAAGTGAAACTCCGGTGGAGTATCTCATGCTCTCCGGTGGCGATGGATATATTTCCACCCATGGCCTTAAAAGCACCAAAACCCTGATCTTTGAGAACCTTGGAAAAATCATTTCTGGGCTGAAGGTCGCCCCGTCGCTCGTCTTCCAACGCCTGAGCCAATTGGATATATCCGAAAGGGTCAACATACCAGCGGAAATGCGAGTTGAATTCGTCAAGATTCGTCTCTTTCATGATTCCCTTGAATGAGTCCAAGGAAGCAAGCGTCTCCGCTTTCTGAATCTGCTGAGGCGCGTTTAGCCGAGCGAGAACATCGCGGAAAATAGTTTCATTATCGGAAACCAACATCCAACCATTGACAACGGCTTGATGATTTGTGGTGCTAAACCGAACCGGCTTTTGGTGCTTTAAAACTGCCTTGGTTGTCATTACTCCATTAATTTCTTTTTCTGTAACCTCCGCACCTTTTTCTTTTAGCATTGCATTGATTTTTTTCTGCAAGGCCTTCGCTTTGTCTTCTGTTTTAGAAACATCGACCAACACGACAAGTCCATGAGTCCCCTTGGTAATTTGCTTTCCGGTAACGTCCGGCACGACGCCGGCAATGCAAATCTCGCCCGACTGAACGGCATCCATGTCGTCAATCTTCAGACCCAAGCTTACATTCTGCTTGTTCATCAAGTCTTTAATCTGGTCTGCCAAGCTATCAATAAAAGGCTGGATCGCCGGATCTTTTGCAAGCGTGCCGAATTGAGTGGATTTGAATTGTTCCTCGAGTTTGACTGGATCGGGAACCGAAATCCAAAACTTAGTTGACGCCGGTAGAAACTCTTCACTTCGGGCGACGGGCTTCGCCTCGATTTCCGGAGAAGCTTTCGCGGGTTTCTCAGCTACTTTTGGCTTGGCTGGCGATTCCGTTTTCTCAGATTCCGTAACCTCACTGCCTGGTTTCTTTGCAGGATCTTGCTTGGAATCTTCTTGCTTGGAATCTTCTTGCTTGGAATCTTCTTGCTTGG
>JAPKBL010000076.1 GCA_028823415.1 Mariniblastus sp. | reverse complement strand
TTTAGGATCTAGTTCCCAAAAGGAGTGCAGGTTCGATTCCTGTCACCCCCACTCTATTATTAAGCTGCTGTCGCAAACCCTTGTGACAGCGGCTTTTTTTTGTTTTGGGTTGAGTGTGGATGCTAACTGAGACAAAAGTTGGAACCGAACTAAATCAGTTTGGCCGAAGTCACTCAGCATTGTCGCGCGACCACTGCTTCCACTTTTCGACATCCATTCCAAAATCCTGTTGCGTTGTCTTGGTTAGATGACGAACCAACAATTGCCGACTTTGTTCGTCGGCGATTTCGAACAAGCTAATTATATAATCGATCGAACCCAAAAGCTTGTTCGCTTTCACACAGTCTTCCGCCCGGCGATCACCAGCCTGAGCTTCCTCTTTTCGTTTGACAATAATTTTAAGACGATTTCTTGCCTCGATGGACAATTCATCAGAGTCAAGCTCCTTCAGAATTGCTCCCTCAAAAGCTGGAAACAATTCTTCAATCTCTTTCGAGGCTTCTTCTCTTGCGGAGAATTCCGAGGCATTTAGTTGCTCGATAAGCTGCGAAAGACCCGTTAGATCACTCGAATACATCGAACCCAACATGCGCAGTGCGACCCGTTTGACCTCCGGTTCGTTTACCCCTAAAGGGAGGTCAACTCCCGCGTGTCGAAAAATAGCCGACAACTTACCGTGAAGTTTGGGATTCTGTTTAGACAAAGCGTAATAGTCAGAGGCGCGTCCGGAATACACTTCATCACCGTCAATCAAAACTCCCATGATGCCAACGTCTGTTTGGTGTAGCATCGCCAGCGTGTCTGTACCGGTCAAAAGAATGCGAGTCCCCACAGTACTGCAAACCTCAAGTGTACGGCCTGGACCTTTAAACTCATCGATCCGCATTTCAAATCGATCACCTGAAAGACTGACCCGGCAGCTCAAATCAGCTCCAAAAGATGTCATTGTCGTTCGACCTCCAGAAACGGAGGTCGAACTCGATCTCATTCCGCCACGCTTACGCACTTCCGAAAAGAGCTTAGTGATTGGGCCGGCAGTCATTCGCGACGGGACCAATTGGTCGACCATACGATCAATCGCCGCTTCGTCGACCTTGCGATCAAGCATCTGCTTCCTGATCGCCAATTTTTGAGCCTCTAGAGTCTCCTGTTCGCCCCAACTTTTTTGATCAATTAAAATAAATTTTCCATCTAAGTCGAATTTCATTTTGAGGATTTGCTTGACAGATGGAGCGATCTTTTGCATTGGCCCCCTTTCGAGGCCAGTCGCATCGTGACTGGAAGCCTTCTGAGATTCCTGCATTGCTGAAAATGCAAACAACGATCCGTCAAACTCAACCGCCAATAAAAGCGCCATGGTGAAGAACACAGCCTTCGGATAAGCGGACTTTGTTTGCGCTCTATTTAGATTCAGGCTCATTCTTTTCCAGTCGATTCGACGGTTTGAAAAATCACGTAAGTATTTAACCACAAAACGATTGATCATTCATGGTTTTTGTTGGTTTGTTTTTATCAATCTATTCGCAATCGACCCAACAATCTATTTAAAGCCCCCACCGAAACACCGCTTGGATTAGATTTTTGGTGACTGGAGCCCATGGCGACAAAAGTCGGAAGACGATCTCGTCACCCTCTTCTGCCACAGCAACCATCAAGGGCTGGTTTCCTAAACTACAGTAATGTGCATCGCTAGTTGACCATTGTCGATGAAGTAGACGGTGGTCATTTCTTTGGTTTGGCCCGCAAAGAGTTTCTCGATGACGCAATGCCCGGCAGCATTCGTGGCGTAGGCAAGAAAAGGATCCTCTGGATTAGGCTCCAACTCTTTTCCTAATTGATTACCTCCGGTGAGGTACCAATTGCCAGCCAGTGATTTAATTTTTTCAAACTGTCGCTCCGATAACTCAACGTCGACTGTGCTTGCAAGAGATCCTACAATCTTCGTCGGCAACGTTTTTTGATCCACTTCTTTGTCCACTTCGGAACAACCAAGCACAGTCAACCCAAGAATGAGCATTGGCAGAATTTGCGTCCATCGATTATTTATCACAGTTTTCCTTTGGATTCCCAATCTGATGCAATCTGCTCTACCCTCCGAACTCACAACGGGAAAGTATGTTTAAAAGAAAACAGGCAGGTGCCCGCAAGCAAGGCGATGTGACCAATCCTCACTACCGTTTTCGGAGGCAGATTTACCAACGGCACTCTCTCGGTGAGGCACATGACAAAGACTTCTGTGGAAGCCAAGTCGCATGATTCTGGCAGAGATCAATACGCCGGTCGGTGCTGCTACCGAGCAAGATCCAAAAATCCATAGCAATTGCAATTCGTGAATCTTGGAATTCCCTATTCATCCGATACAATAGCCGGATGTTTAAAACTCTAATCAATACGACCAACCTTGCCGCAAACCTAGACAACCCTAACTGGGTTATTGTCGACGCAAGTTACGAACTCGCTGACAAAGCCGCCGGTTATGCGATGTATCAAGCGGGACATATTCCCGGCGCCGTCTATGCTCATCCTTTCGATGATCTGAGTGGACCGCCGCTAACCGACCAGGGACGCCACCCGCTCCCCTCGCCCGAAAAACTGATTGCGGTATTTTCACGCCTCGGCATCACTGAGCAAACCCAAGTCGTTGTCTACGACAATCGCGGCATCACGGCCGCTCGTCTTTGGTGGCTGTTGAATTACATGGGGCACGACCGCGTGGCAGTTCTCGATGGTGGTATCGATGCGTGGAAAAATGAAGAACATACCGTCGAAACTGGTGACGAAACCAACGAGCCCTCAAATTTCTCGGGTACACCCAACCGGAAAATGCTGGTCGTACGAGACGAAGTCATGAATCAACGCCTCCTCGTTGATTCGCGAAATGCAGCGCGTTTTCTCGGAGATTCCGCAGGAACCGAGGCAACCGCCGGACACATCAAAGGAGCCGTGAATCGGTGCCACGCGCTCAACAAGGACGAGCATCTTAAGCTGAGAGATCCCGAGACCCTTCGGCTTGAATTTGCCCAATTACTTGGAGACGTGCCGAGCGAAGAGGCAACTTTTTATTGCGGCTCTGGCGTGAGCGCCTGCCAAAACTTACTTACGATGGCGCACATCGGCCTAAAACCGGGCAAACTTTATGTCGGCTCATGGAGTGAATGGAGTCAATTCGACGATCTTCCCAAAGAAACCGGCCCGTCACACTAGTTCTCAAATACCAAAACCGCCAAACAATTCGTCGCGTTGACCGAGTTCAAGACTATCTCGCTGCTGAATTAATTCAGACTCTTTGGAGCGATCTGTTGTTCCTGAATCGGCACCACTAACCACGGTCCCGTCTGCCACCGCACTGTCCTGACTGCCAGCCAGTTGTAGTGGCATCGCCTGTTCCGATTCCTCCGATCCGCGATCTGAATCTTGACTTTGATTTCCGGACTTGAATCCGGACTCGCCGCCGGTATCTCCGTCAACGCCCGTGCCGATATCGGAACCTGTCGCAAAACCAAAATCAAACCCTAAACCGGATTTGCCATCGCCACTTCCAGATCCGCTCCAGCTAGACCCCCGACTGCCGCTACTCGAGGGTGTAATCAGTTTCAACGGAGTGAATCCAGATTGATTGCCTCTGGCAATACTCAAGTCAATCAGATTCACTTTTTCATTGCGATCGAAATCGTACGGATCTGAAATGTCAGTAGACCCAAATCCGGTTTGATTGGCTCGCACCCCGGCTACGTCGGCAAGATTAACGATCGCGTTGGCCGAGTCATTGCCCGTTTCTCCAATCGCGTTTCCGATGTAGAACACCTCAGGATTCGCCAACCCCGTGGTCGCATTGGCAAGTACGGAGATCTCTAGCCAGGTATTTTCAATCGCGTTATCGGCCCAAGTTAAAAATACGCGATCGGTTCCACTCGCATCAATATTACTTTGATAAACAACGGTAGGAGAGGGGGCTGCATTCCATCCCGCGGGGGTATCGTCGTTGCCAACATGGAATTCAAAGAAATCGCCTACCGTCCCTGTCGTCGGTGCTTGATTCAAATCATTCAAATCAATGACAAATCCATTTATCCCTTTCCAGTAACTGGTGTAATTAGCAAACGTAGCCGTCTGCCCACTCTCCAGAACACTCTTCCCAGGTGCTACGGCACCGACATCTCCATCATCAAAATTTGAACCTTTGTAGTAAATCTGTCGGCTAGTCAAAACTGCATCGTCGACATTGAGTACGTTGATTGTAAAGTCATCGCTGACCATACTCCCATCGCTGCTGGTCGCTTTGACTGTAATTGGATGACTTGTTGTTGTCTCGAAATCAAGCGATCCGGCAACAGAAACCACCCCGCTGTTGACGTCGATGGCAAACAGACCGCCGGCATTATCGGTTAATTCGTAGGTCACCGTATCGCCTGAATCAGGGTCGTCTGCAAATGCAGTCACGCCGACAACTGCCCCGATCGCTGCGTCCTCGGCAACCTCGTTCGTCCCGGTGTCAGAGTCGACTAACGTCGTGATGTCCGTATTCTCGACAAACGTCACAAACAATGACCATGTGTTTAAAGTGCCTTGATCTTGCGTTGCGTCATCCTCGATCGAAAGGATCCAGTCACCTACAACCTCAGTTCCGTTGAGCGGAGCAAAGGCATCAACTGGCCGAAAAACCCCTGCAAAAGGTGCGGTGCCAGAGGTAATTGAATCCGCAGCACTATCATCGAAATAGGTGCCGGTGAAGTTGTCGCCGCTACTGCCTACTTCACTGAATAACTGAAACACCGTTCCGCCGGGAGACGTCAAGGTCGCAATTAAATCTGCGTCCCAGGTGTGAGTGATGTCCAACTGCAAATCTAAATCTTCGATCACGCCATCGTTCCCGATTGTGATGGTCGATTGAATCGTCGAGTTATCGACGATATTCACCGGAGTATCTGTCGCGGTGTACTGAGTCACGGCAACGCCAACGGCAATGTTTGCATCGTTGACATTAAAAAAGATGTTCCCAGATCCCTTGACCTTCACCCGCCCAAAAAGAGTTTCGACATTGGGTACCGTGATGTCGTGAGAACCGTCATTGGCAACTCCCGTTGCCAAGACAGTATCGTAGTTCAACCCATCCGAGGCAAAAAAGATATCAACGTTTGCCGTATTAATTCCATTGGCTGTGGTCCCGGCGACATTCCAGGTAATCGTTTCGGTGGCACCTTTCGCCCACGCCTCACTGCTGGATTGACTCGTCACCGAAAAACCTGAACCCGCATCGACGACTTCGATCGACATGTCGCCTGTATTCACACCTGCGCCGCCGGTAGCATTATCCCGAACAACCACTCGGAAATCCATCGAACTCCAATCCGTGGTCGGTAACTGTTCACCAATGACGCTGGCCCCATTAACCAAATCGGATATTCGAGGGAAGACACGTGTTGGGTCCGTTGTCGGATCCCAGGTCCGGAAGATTGGACTACTGCCGTTGTCCGAGTTACTGGCATCTCGCTGTGCTCCCAGATTTCTCTGTTCCCACGAATAGGTCAGGACGTCGCCCGAGTCACTGTCCGATCCAATTGCCGTCAACTCAAAGGGGGTTTGGTCGGGAATTACAAAATCTGAACCGGCGTCCACCGTGGGAATTGAATTGCCGGTACTGGTAATGGTTGCAGAGGAGTTTCCGGTTCCCGTGGTTACCTCAGTACGAATTTCGTCAATGCTTTCGGAGTGGAAAAAGGCATCACTGTTACTCTGCAGATCATCATCTCCGCAAATCCCAGCGTATCCCATGATGGTTGAACCACTCCCTGGCTCGTAGGCAGTGCTGCCATTGCGGTTTCCACCAGCGCAATTTCCACTATCGCCATTGAATGTGTGATTTCCACCGAATTGATGGCCCAGTTCATGGGCGACAAAATCGACATGAAAAGCGTCACCGGCGGGCGATCCCAAACCCGTCACGCCTCTCGCTTTGGCACCGTTCTGGCCGATAACCCCTAGAGACGCCACTCCACCACCACCCGTGCTGAAAACATGTCCAACATCATAATTCGAACTACCGATCACCGAATCCACATTGGATTGGTTCTCGCTTAACATCGTAAATCCATTGTTGTTGGTGTAGGGGTCGGTGCTGCTGTTGGTATAAACAATGTCATCATTGTTTCCAACCAAAACCATTCGCACGGCCACGTCTATTTCATAAATCCCCACCACGCGATTGACCGCCGTTACGATCGCAGACTGACCGCCTGCCTTGGTGCCTCCATGAAAAGACGTGTATTCACCAGTCGCTGCAACCGCTAATTGGTAAGTCCGTAGCTGGGCTCCGTGCGGTCCAAAACCGACTATGTCACCCCCTCCGTCGTCAACTTTGCCTTCGTCATCGCCGCCATCGGGAAATAAATCGTGCTGACTTTCGTCTTCCGCATGCTGGTCGGAATAAATCAGTTCACCGGAATCTGAAAAAACGGACTCGCTAAAGGTCGCCCGTTCCGAGTCAACGATCTGATCCTGAGTGTAGTAACTCATGTACGGACCATCGCTTAAGTGAAAGTATGGATCGACGTAGTAATCCCCCTGCGCTGCATTTCTCACCGACGCGTGGAATCCCTGAGAGGTGAAATCTAACCGAATCGTTCCATCGCCATCCCCCACACTAAAACCACGGTAGGTTTTTATTTCCGAGAAACGCTCCGCCAATGCGGATTCCATGATAGGCGCTTCGACAATGTTAAATTGATCAAACGTGCCCTCGGGCGTTGGTATTGAAAGGACGATGGAGTTATCCAAATAGCCAGGTGTAAACTCCAGCGGCGCTTCGACCAACGAACCCAATAATTTTGTTTCATCGATGTCGTAGAGGCTAAACTGACTCGCCTGAATATAATTCACCCCGTCCGTGGCATGCACTGCATCTTTCGACAAGCTTTGCCAAACGCCATCAGACGACAAATCGCCTGCAAGCAATATCTTTGCCTCCAAGGCCTCGTATGCCAGTTTACCTGTCAATCGATTGGAGGCTCGTTTGTTATCGCGAGGGCGTGAGCGGGAATGCTGAGAGGAGGATTTGATTCGATTGAGCATGGGGAGGGTCCTAAAGTTGAATCGACGTTAGAACCGGTAATTTAGTTACAGTCGTCACCGTTGTAAAGTTATTAGTTGCCTAAAGGGCAAGCAAGCTTGATTCTGCCAGCCCATAAAAATCTAAAAACGTGGATTAAGGCAGCATTTAGACCAGACGTTCCACTTTGATCGAGCTCAGCCCCCTTTAAAAGAGACGCATGACCACCAAAAACGCATGAGCCGGATAGCTAAAAAGAGGGGCGATAGCCCGTTCCACGATATGGTAACTCAGAGCGATGGAACAGTCGGGCCAAACGACATGCCGTAGCATCGCCGGCCCCCTCACGTGATCATCTTCGCCGCCGAAAACCCATCCCGATCAGGCCCGCCAAGATTAACATTCCAGATGCAGGTTCTGGGACCGCACTGATGCGAATGATGCCATTGGGGGCGACGGTCGATAATGAGTTGACGCCCTGAAAAAATGTTGTGTCGAAACTTCCGGCAACTCCTGATAATCGAAAGTCGATTTCGCCAAAACCAAAACCAGTCGTATCAAAAACGATCGTTCCAATCCGACCGTCGGAAGACACCAACGACGCCGTATCAACTGTGCTCTGACGAATCAGTGGATGAACCTCAGGATCTGACTGGGTCGGACTCGAAGATGCCCATACCGTCCCAGTGATTAAATCGATCGAGGTAATCGTCGGCGCGGTATCGGTTCCACCCAAAAATGCACCTCCATCTCCTATTTGTACATCAAACTCAAGTCCATCCGCTCCGCTTTCGGCCACAATCCCAGTTGCAAAAAAATGAATCGCCTGATTGGCCGTTTCAGCTTGCAGATCGATGTAAAGTGTGCCTCCTTCGTTGACGCCATAGTCGATAAAAACATCAGCGTTAACCTGAGTTGGAAGCAATGCGAGAACACTAAGCACGTACATAGGGAGGAGAGTTAGAATTCGAATCATTACAATCTCGTCAAGCAAATGAAGTTAAGACACTCGGAGGTCGATTTGCGACATGATAATTACAATTCCATCGGAGTGCCATCAATTTAGACTTAAATTTTGGGAGATTCACCTCTCGGGTCCCAAAACAACCATTTCCTAGTATTGTCCAAACGTCTCGACAACGACAAGCGGCAGCGAAATACCACACTTAAGTCCATTCTTCGACGACGGTCACCCCCATTCCCAGCCCCTTAACGCCCCCCAATATAAGTAAATCCGTGGCTCCATCGCGTTTTCTCAATTCGCGGTGCCTGGGCAGCCAGCTCCGCGAAACTGAATCCCTGAATTGCCAATTAAATCTGGTGATTCTCATTACCCAACCGATAAGCTAGATTGCAACTCGCGTCCCATCGCCGCCCTCTCTGTCGATCAAAATCGCATGACCAAAACTTTGGTTCAGAATTTCGGTAAAAACGTATCATTCACGCCGGCCATCTTTGCCGAACCAAAAGACGAGCACGAGGTAATTGAATTACTGCGGCAGCATCGCGGGAAGTCCGTTCGCGTCATGGCCAGCCGCCATGCGTGGAGCGATGCGATCAAAACCGATGGCCTATTGATCAGCACCAGGCATTTGACTCAGGTGAAACTAAATCCTGATCACCAATCGGTTCGCGTGGGAGCCGGATGCAAAATCAAACATCTGCTCAAGTTTCTAAAAAAGCATGGCCTGACGCTTCCATCTGTTGGATTAATTGATGAGCAAACCATTGCAGGCGCGACAGCGACGGGAACTCACGGTTCGGGCAAACACAGTCTTTCACATTACATCCGTAGCGTCCGCCTCGCCCACTACCAAGCGGCGACCGGAGAACCTGTTTTCTCAGAACTCGACAGTGGGGCCGAGCTAAGAGCCGCGCGGTGCTCGTTGGGCTTGTTAGGAGTCATCGTTGAAATTGAAATTGAGGTTCGTCCCAGCTATCAAATTGAAGAACACATGAAACGGCACGCCTCGTTGGCCAGCATTTTGAAATCGGAGACACAATATCCGCTTCAGCAGTTTTTTGTTATGCCCTGGAGCTGGGACTTCTATTGTCAGCATCGCCGCGAGACTCCGGCAGAGACCAGTCGAACTGCCTTGCTCTACCGCACCTATTGGCACCTTGGAATTGACTGGCTCCTTCACCTGGTGCTACTTCTGCTCGCGAAATTCCTGGGCATCCCACGCTTGATTCGAGGTTTCTATCGCTTGGTTTTACCGAGAACCATTATCAGAAACTGGATCGTCACTGATGACTCGCACGCAATCCTTACCATGGATCATGATCTATTCCGGCACATCGAAATCGAGCTCTTTGTCAGTCGTTCAAATCTAGAGGCAGCTCTTAATCATGTTCGGGAGACGATCACAGTATTTGGTGACGGGGCGACGCATGAACAAAATCGAAATTTAATGCCTGAAAATTTAATACCAGAAAACGATCGCGGAAACTACTGCCACCATTACCCCATCTGCGTCCGCCGCATTCGTGCCGACGACACCCTCATTTCGATGGCCAGCCCGGCAACCCCCAACAGCAAAGAGGACTGGTACTCTATTAGTTTAATTAGTTTCCAATGGCCTCATCTGAGATCAGGTTTTTTTGCGTTTGCGAATTCGCTTGCCGGCTCCATGCAGGAGAAATTTAACGCCCGCTGCCACTGGGGTAAATTTAATCCACTGGATAAATCCGCTAACATAAATCTCTATCCTCACCTGGAAGAATTCCGGGAAATTGCCGAGCGTTATGACGGCCAGGCTCGATTCGCCAACCGTTGGTTGAAAAAAGCAATTCTGGATGACGACTCAACTGATTCATAAAACCGATTTGGAACATTATTAACGGCAGGTTATTCTATTCATATTCCCTCGAAAGAATTGCCGGTCATCCTGCCTGAAAAAATTGAAAGTTGCCGAGTCCATGAAACTTAATCCACTTATTTTTTTAATCGTTGTTTCGACCACGCTCTCTGGGCAAGCTGACAACTGGCCCCAATGGCGAGGCCCCAATGGCAATAGCGTTGCCGACAACGGGACCTATCCAACCGAGTTTTCAAAAAACGAAAATGTACTTTGGAAAGTCAAACTTCCTGGACTAGGAAGCAGCACCCCAATTGTCTGGGGAAAAAACATTTTCGTGACCGGGGGGGATGACGGCAGCGACAGTGTTCAGTCTTACGACTGGGAGGGGAAATTAAACTGGAAAACAACCTTCGGTCCAGAACGGCCTGGGAAACATAAAAATGGAAGTGGAGCAAACTCATCGCCAGTCACCGATGGAAAAAACATTTATGTTTATTTCAAAAGTGGAACGGTTGCCTCGCTGACACTCGATGGCAAACTGAACTGGAAAATCAATTTACAGGAAAAGTTTGGTGAGGATACGTTGTGGTGGGATCTCGGCACATCGCCTATTCTCGCGGGTGGAAATCTCGTGATTGCGGTGATGCAAGAAGGCGAGTCCTACGTCGTCGCGATCAACCCTGGAGATGGCAGTGTCAACTGGAAGATCGACCGAACATTCCCGGTGCAGAAAGAATCAGGCCAGTCTTATACCACTCCATTCGTCTGCGAGATTGATGGGCAGGAGACGATTGTGATTTGGGGCGCCGATCGACTTTCAGGCCATCATCCTGAAAACGGCAAGGTCCTCTGGAAATGCGAGGGATTCAATCCCGAAGATCAAGCTATGTGGCGGGTCATCGCGTCCCCCGGAATTACCGACGGGATCGCCGTCATTCCCTATGGAAGAACGAAATTTTGCGCCGGCGTGAAACTTGGTGGTCGCGGAGACATCACAGCTACAGGACGACTTTGGGAACGAAACGACCTCGGTGCAGACTGCCCCACTCCAGTTGGACGCGATGGAAAAATGATTGTGCTTTCAGACAAAGGGCAACTGAACTACCTTGATGCACAAACCGGTAAGGATATTTGGCAGGATGCAATCCCACGCGCCCGTTCAAAATATTATTCTTCCCCCATCCTTGCAGGGGATCTACTTTACTGTGCCCGTGAAGATGGCGTCGTATCTGTCATTCAGATTAATGGAAATGGAATGGAAATTATTTCGCAAAACGACATGGGAGAAAAAATTGCAGCAACCCCCGTACTTACTAACGGACGAATTTTGCTCCGCGGCGCAGAACATCTCTATTGCATCGGGAAATAGGAATTAAGAAGACGGGTTAGCACGCCCCCTTTTTCATGACAGTATTTGTTGAGCATCAACCCGCCCCTCTAACTTCCTCTCAATTAAATTCAGCAGGGCAGGGGGACGGGCACGATTCGCCCATCAAATACGCACAACCGCCAACGAAGCGCTGCTCAAATCAACGGCGAGGACAAACAAGAGTCCAATAAAAAAGCGAAGCATGCATCAGCATTGCTTCGCTTTCTATTACAAGGTTGATCTGTTGACTCGGTGTTAGTTTACCAAGGCAGTAGATGTGACCGACTTCCCGCCAGCACCGCTGGGAGTCTGACCGCCACCAATCGTGGCGGCGCGGCGGTTTCTGATCTCGCCCAGAATCACCGTCTGCGTAAGGTTCTTGCTTGGCTTATTCGGGTTTTTGACCTGATACTGCATTTTCTTCCAAACGTAAACGCAGACAAAATCACAAATCCGGACTTTGTTCGTAATTTTTCCTGCACCATTTTTTGAATTACTCAACAGCTCCACGACTGGTACGATCATGCAGCGTTTCGGATCGTCGTCCGCCAACAACATTCTCTTCTCCAAATGCCAACGAAAATTCCTCGAATGTAGCCCCATATCATGAACGGCAGATTCATCACCGACTCGCATGACAACACCGTCCACCGTTCCATTCAGCAGCTTGTACATATAATTTCTTTTGCCGGCATGATTTCCCGAGCCACTATTGTCCGGGTTGAAACTTAATGCCAGATGGGAGGTGACTTTCTTGTTTCCAGTCGCCAATAAAACCACTTTATCGCCGACCGCAAACTCAACGCCATCATCCGGGCAACAGGGGCCGTCAAAATTTGGATTTACTTCGGTCAGCTTCGGGTTAATCGCGCCAAAGCCAGGTGCTCGCAACGCCAATGGCACGCCCACCGCCGCAGAGGCGCCCGACATGACAACCGTCGATCTCGCAACGGCCTCAAAATCATTGAGACCAAAACATCGGCTGAAATAAGAACTCAGTCCGTCCGAAGCCGCTCCACCTCTTCGAACTGTAATTTGAAATGAGTTGGCGTTATTAACATCCGCACCGGGGGAAAATCCTCCACCAGAATAGTCCCAAATTCCCATCGAGATGTCGTCCGCAACTAAAACATCGCCGCGGCCGACCTGATTTTTGTTCGCGAATGAGGAGGCGTAGGCTTTTGCGCTGGCAAGCGCCGTAGCCGAGCGATCATTTCCAATTCGCATTGCCGCGGCAATCGCGGCGGCATCAGCTGCATTTTGCATTTGCGATTTGTTGACATAAAATAAGCCAATATCGACCATAATCGCAGCAACGAAAATCAATCCTCCGAGCATCACCGGCATCGTTACCACGACGGATCCCCGGCGTTGATTTCTTCCGTGTTTTATAAAATTTGTCGAACTGGGTTTCACCGTAATAATCCCTGAAAAAGAGTAATCCTAGTTGATGCCAAGCAGGTAAGGGCGTCTCGCGATGCCCTCTCTTAAATAGCTACTTCTTCCCCTTCTTCCCCTTCTTCCCTTTTTTGTCGCCTTTGTCGCCTTTGTCGCCTTTGTCGCTCTTTCCGCCCTTTCCGCCCTTCCCGCCCTTGTCGTCCTTGTCGTCCTTGTCGTCCTTGTCGTCCTTGTCGTCCTTGTCGTCCTTGTCGCCTTTGTCGCCTTTTTTGTTCTTCTTACCCGTTGGCGCTTTCTTGGTTGGATCGGAAACGCCATCGCCCTCTGCGGGCATTACACAGACTCCACCAACCGACTTTCCTTTGAGGAATGTCGTCGGGATCCACGAGACATCTGCGAAACTCATGTTGATCGAAACCGTTACAGGCTGAAACGCCACTAATCCTTGGGGGTTCGCAGGATCGATCGTAACCGTGTAGTTACTACCTAGATTCGCCGCGTTCATTGCGGTCTCAACAATGGAATTCACGTCAGCAGCAGTGCTACTTTCGAAAACAGCCACCCGACATCCCGCCCGTGCCGCTTCTTCAAGTACATGCTTCACCATGACGCCACGCCCCACTTCGACTGAACCCATTAGGAACAACACCAGAAACGGAAGTACGCAAGCAAATTCGATCGCTGCAGCGCCGAGGCGAGCACGTCGATATCTGTCTTTGGTCAGTGGGGTGGGCGAATTTTTCATTCTATTTCAACTGGGAGAAGGAAGGGTGGTCGGGGGGTTTTAAAAATGGTCATCGATACATATTGAAACACTGCCTCGCTTGAGGGTGCCGCTTTTATCAAACATAGGTCGGGTTTGACCGGAGGCGATAGAAAAGAATTAATTTTCAAGAAAAAATATTACCGCTTTTGTTCATATAGTGCGTTTTTAAAAGCTACGTTTTAGAAAGTCAGATATAGGTTCACTTTTACATTGATGCCATGACCGTTCAAAAACTAGGAAAACTCAAAAAACTCAGGAAATACCGGGCCTTTCGGTTAACCCTGATGTGCTGCGCGGCCCAAGTAATTGGACTGTTGGTTTTCATCAACTGGTACGAAAATGATTTTTCACAGCACTGCGACGACGTTGCAGAAATTAAACAAGGTGAATTAATTCAACGTGAGATCTTCAGAGAAACCAAGGACAGAAGCGAGAAACTTCAAAAGCTCTTAAGTACCCTCTCACGTGATGATCGGGTTACCAACCGTGAGAGGCAGAAGTGGAGTGAGCAAATCGAAAACTCCACGCTGAGCTACATTGCAAGCTTGAAACAGAGGCAACCGAAATTCGTTTCGCCCCTCTCATTCGTTAAGTACCAATCGGCAAACATGGCGAGCACATTGCCCGGTTTCGAAAGCCAAGGTCCAAGCCTCAAACCAGAAACTTCCCTCAACGAAGACGCTTCCGCGCACTGGTCCTTAAAACGGGTTAGTCGCCCCGCAGTCCCCCAGGTTTCAGCAGATTTCAAGACGTGGTGTAAAAACCCCATTGATCAATTTGTATTAGAAAAAATGCTGACCGCGGGGCTGACACCCAATCCACCGGCCTCACAAACAAGACTCGCGAGAAGACTATCGTACGATCTCACAGGGCTGCCATTGACGGAGGTTCGTTCTGACTATTGGGCAGAAAACCCGACTAATGGTTCGCAATCCGAGCCAACTTACGAAAATCACGTCAACGAACTACTCAATAACGATGAGTTTGGCGAACACTGGGCACGCATGTGGCTGGACGTCGCCGGCTACGCCGATAGCAATGGCTACGAAGAGGATGAAATTCGAGAAAAATCCTACACATACCGAGACTTTGTTATCTGGGCGATGAACAACGACCTTCCTTTCGATGAATTTGCACGTTGGCAAATCGCCGGTGACGAACTTGCACCGGAAAACGCGATGGCGGTAGCCGCTACCGGGTTTATGACCACGGCACCCTTCAACACATTTCGACCTCAGAAAGCCGAACGGATGGAGGAACTGGATAAACTAGTTTCCACCTACAGTACTGCAATCCTTGGAATGACCGTCGGGTGCGCCCGCTGCCACGATCATTTTTATGATGAAATCTCAACCGAAGAGTACTATCGCATGGTTGCGATTTTCTCCGAAACAGAACGCACACAAGCCTATCTCGATTCCGAGGGTGGCAAGGAATACCGGAAGTACTACGACCCGGTAAAAGTCCGACAGGACGAATTGGATGAAATGCAGTATCGGCGCTTGCGAGAAGATAGCATCGCCGATCTAGAGGACTTCACCGAAAAAGAAAAAAACATTCTCAGAAAGCCAATCAACCCAGACGATTTCGAGCAAGATCGACTAATTTCGATTTGCAAACGATGCTTGAACTTTGACGATTCATATTTAGACGACGATTTTACCCCACTTCCCGAAGACGAAGAACGGTACAACCAACTCAAAGCTGAGGTCAACTTTTATAAGTTGCAGGTGCCTGAATGCCCCCCGCAAGGACTTGCGTTGGGCGGCAGCAAGATCTCCCAAATGGCGATACTTGAGAATGGCGATTTAAAAAACAAAGACGACGGTGAGATCGTCGGCCCCGGATTTCTTGCCAGCTTGACCCCCGGACTCGATCATTGGGATGCAGACCAATGGCGACGCTGGGCGCCCAATGAAACCGAACCACTACCCAGATCTGCACTGGCGACATGGACAACCGATGTAACCCAGGGCGCCGGATCGATCGTGGCGAGAGTCATCGTCAATCGCATTTGGCAACAGTATTTTGGGCGAGGGCTGGTTACCACAGCCGGAGACTTCGGGATTGAAGGAGATACTCCGAGTCATGCCGAACTACTCGATTGGCTCGCGATGGAGTTGATCGATCACAACTGGAGCCTCAAGCATATCCACCGACTGATCATCACGAGTGCAACCTATCGTCAGGATTCGAGAGTTACCTTGAATCACATGGAACTCGATCCAGAGAACATCTATCTCGGACGATTTAAGTCACGTCGAATCACGGCGGAAGTGATGAGGGATTCAATGCTTCTAGCTGCAGGCAATCTTAATTCTACGATGTATGGTCCCGCCATCATGCCTCCGATCCCGCGCGACGCCGTTTTTAACACCGAGAAAGCCCCAGAAGAAACTTGGCCTATCGATTATGAAATTGATCGCGAAGCATTATGGCGGCGCGGCATTTATGTTCTTCTTCGGAGGACCATGCCGGTTCCCATTCTAAAGCTTTTCGACGGAACCGATGGAAGTTTCTCGTGTCAGCAGCGAAAAACATCGACGCTCCCGACCCAGGCACTGGCCTTATTCAACTCACCCTTTGTGACTCGGCAATCGAGATTTCTCGCGAATCGCATTCTTCAAGTAGAGTCTCAGCCTGAGTTACAGGTCCAACTCTTGGTGCGTCTGACATTAGGCCGTCATGCAACATCTTCCGAAATCTCGAACTTTGTGGAGTTTTTATCCGAAAAACCCGCGCAAACTGAATACCGGTGGAAAGAGAAAAATTTAGAGGCGCTATGTCAAGTTCTGTTTATGTCGAATGAATTTTTCTATATCAACTGAAACAGGGTTTCGATTCGATTGGAGTACTTAGGTAGTTCGCCTGTTACCGGTAGCCCATCCCAGGCTCAGGCAGCCGCGCCACCGAACATCTGACAAGGCAAATCGCTTGCGCCATGGCCTTAAGGCAACCTAAAACCCCACTCAAAATTCACATCCCATTTTCAAAGTGATACCGTCCCATGCGTGATTTGAATCGATCGATAAATTCAATCCGAAGACGCGACTTCCTGATGCGAAGCGGCGGCGGGTTCGGGATGCTGGCTTTGTCTGCATTACTCAATCCCAATCAATCGCTCGGTGCGACCGTTCCCATCTCAACCCCAAAACTGGGAAAAGCAAAATCCGTAATCTGGTTGTTCATGAATGGTGGACCGTCAGGGCTGGATCTATTTTCCCACAAACCAGCGTTAGACAAATGGGATGGCAAACGTTTTCCGGGAAGCATTAAAACGCTATTTCCCCACCCCGGGCCGATCATGAAGTCGCCCTTTAAGTTCCAACGGCACGGTGAGTCCGGGCTGCCGGTCTCGGAACTTTTCCCCAACATTGCCAAACACGTCGACGACATCGCATTTCTTAATGCTTGCTCAAGTGATTCCCACAACCATGTCCCCGCGTGCTTTATGGTGAACAGTGGAATCTCTCGCGTCGGCGCACCCTGCTTAGGGTCCTGGGCAAGCTACGGGCTTGGATCGGGCAACGATGAACTCCCCAGTTACGTCGTGATGTACGATCACCGCACCGCGCCCGAAGGCGGCGCGAACTTATGGGACGCCGCCTATTTACCGGGGGAAAACCAAGGGGTTCCCTTTCGCGCCTCGGATCAGCCTATCTTATTTTTAAATCGCGACAAAAACATTTCTTCAGGTAGCCAGAAAAAACAGCTGGCCATGCTTCAGAAAATGAATCACTGGCACGCCACCGAAAACCCCAACCAACAGGAATTACTTACCCGCATCAACAGTTTCGAAACCGCCTTCAAGATGCAGATGACGGCTCCGAAAATTGTCGATACTTCCCACGAGACCGATGCCACGAAAAACCTTTACGGCATCGATGTCGAGGAATCCAAGATATTCGGTACGCAATTATTAATGGCGCGGAAAATGGCAGAGCAGGGCGTGCGGTTCATTCAAATTTATCATGGCGGTTACAAAAACAATTGGGATAGCCATGGTAATTTGGAAAAAGCCCACCGCGGCTTGTGCCTGGAAACAGACAAACCGATTGCTGGACTCTTAGAGGACCTCAAGCAACGAGACTTGCTCGACGAAACGCTGGTTATTTGGGGAGGAGAGTTTGGAAGAACGCCAACCTCTCAGGATCAAAACGGACGGGACCATAATCCTTATGGATTTACCATGTGGATGGCCGGGGGCGGAGTCAAACCTGGGATCACCCACGGAGAGACTGACGAACTCGGATACAAGCCCATCGAAAACGAAGTGACCATGCACGATCTCCACGCCACGGTCCTCCATCTACTAGGCCTCGACCACGAGATATTGACCTATCGATTCGGAGGGCGAGAGCAAAGCCTCGTCAACGGATTGGGAAACGTCGTCAAAGAAATAATCGCTTAGACGAACGTTGCCCCTCCCGCATTTTGACCAAGCTTAAAAACCCAATCCAATTTTCTTCGGTGGGTACTTTTTAAACGTTTTCAGATGTGCTTTGAGTTGCCCACCAATCGTAGCTAGCCAAGCATTTCTTCGATGTCCCACCGTCGTTTGCTCTTTGGGGTCGATGTACAGATTAAACAACCAGGGAGCAAGGCCAAGATCTACCAGTAGCGACATATCGATATACAAATTTTTAGACTTAGGCAAAATCACCTTGGTATGCAATTTATACTCACGCATCCGAATTGCGGTTTCCACGGTCCCCCACCAAAAATAAATTGACTCACGATTCGATTTACCCTGATCGGTGAGCAGATAGGATGTCTGGTCGATGAAGTCATAAAAACGATCGTTGGGAAGTTTATCATAAGAGACATCCGCCAGTTTGAGCGCTGTACCAAACAAATCCATCAAATCGAAAACATCGTCACTCTGCTGTCCCGGAGAGATTATACCCTTCCAGTAGGCGATTCCAGGGACCCGCACTCCACCCTCAAATGTCGTCCCCTTTGCACCACGAAAAGGCGTATACCCGGCATCCGGCCACGCGTCCATTTGCGGACCATTATCGCTGGTCAGGAAGACAAATGTATTTTCCAAAAGCCCTTCCTCTTTCAGCGTTTTCATGATCTGGCCAACATGCATATCGACTTCCCAGACATTATCTTTGTAAGCGTATTTGGCTTTACTTTTGCCAACATAATCGGGGTTGGCAAAATTATCACAGTGGACTTTCATGAAACAATGCTCAAGAAAAAATGGCTTATCAGATTTGGCAAGCTCTTTGATTTTGGCGATTGTGAAATCCGCAAGGACTTGATCCGCCCGTCCCATTTCTTCGGTTGACTTGATTGCCGAAACATTGGTCGTCTTGCCACCTTTAAAACCGTGAACAAGATTTAAATTGGAACCAATATCGTTATAGGCCTTCAGCAATTCTGGATTAAGAACCAGATCGGGATATCGCCGCGGGTCAACACTCTGGGAGATCTCTTTCTGAGCCGGATAGAAACCATAGAACTCATCGAATCCGACATCCTGAGGGCGCATTCCCACGGCTTCGCCGATGTGCCATTTCCCCGTCAGGTTCGTCGTATAACCAGCTTCGCTGAGTAGTTTCGCCAGGCTCACTTCATCCGCCCAAGGGTTCTTGGTGATTTTGTCCCCGGCCAAGATTGGCCGCGTTAATCCCGTTCTTACCGGCAGGCGACCCGTCAAAATTGCACTTCGCGTTGGCGTGCAAGTGTGTTGTGAATAGCAAGACGTCAAACGCAAACCCTCGCGAGCGAGCCGATCGATATTTTCGGTAGCCGCGCCAATCGCTTCACCACCTCCATAACACCCGGGATCCCCGTATCCCATATCATCAATAATGATCCAGACGATATTTGGACGCTTCCCCGTTTTCGCCTTCAACTTGGCTAACTTATCCTCAACCAGCTTATCTTGCTCCGGATGAGGAATAGACGCTTCAAAATTAGACGCAAATGAGACCGCTCGATTAAACTTTTGAGCAACAACACACGTCGGGAAAAAACAAACGAGCAACAATACGATTGCGAATCGACTTTTCATGGGACCTTCCGATTTAGTAATTTAACAATGAAGTCTAACGAGATTCCCGCCGACGAAATGGATGAGCAAAAAGTGAGTTATTTTAAATTGACATTCATTTTGTGAATCTTCCCCTGAAATTCAAAGGGGCGTAGATCCGCATAACTGAGTGAAACCGTCGATCCCAAATCTACTCCTACATCAAACGTCTCACTCGCAGTAAAGGCATCTGGTACGGTTTGCTTGAGCTTTAGCGTGCCAACGCTTTTACCATCTACTTTAATCACGACCGTGCCCGCTTTTCCCAGCCCGGCAATTTTAGTATCCACCTCGATCTGGTGTTTCCCAGCTGCGATCGGCTCATCGGTCGTTAATTTATATTGCTCAATAATCAGCATGTTATAGAGGTAATTCAAATAACCATCTTGCAAGTAAACGGTTATTCCACCACTGGCACCGCCGAGTGCGTATAAAACACCGTTGGCATTATCCCCCACTTCAATATCCATCAGGACGCGATTGTTCTGCCGCCCCAACCCAGGTGCCATATACTCTGGCATTCGCCGCGTGTTTTGGTTGAATTCCCAACTGGTATAGGGCGTTCCAACTCTGTCTTGCGGATGAATTCTCAGCCAGTCGCCCGCGCCAATTGGAAAATCTTGATTTTGCCCCGCAAGCTCCATGAACTCTTTTTTTAGTTCCTCTAATTTTTTCGGCATGGCCACCGCTAAATCATTCGCCTGCGAAAAATCTTCCGTTAGATGGTAAAGCTCCCAGACGTCCGTCGCGGAGTCCCATTTGGCAATCCGAGGCACTGACAGCGGCGTGTTCCATGGAATCAACGGGCCAAACGTACAAGCCATCCAACCGTCTTTGTAAATAGCGCGACTACCGTTGTTGTCAAAGAACTGGACTTTCTTTTGCGAGGGGGCATCCGCTTGATCAAAGGTGTAGGCCAGACTTATCCCATCGAGAGATATTTGCCGATGACCATTGACGACTTTGGGGGGGGTGATCTCTAAAATCTCGTAAATCGTTGGCGCTATATCAATGACGTGATGAAATTGGGTTCGAATTTCATTGCTCGGCTTAATCCGTTTTGGCCACGAGATCACCATCGGATTACGGGTGCCGCCAAAATAGGAAGCCAGTTGCTTGGTTCCCTTGAATGGCGTGCCTCCCGCCCAGGCCCATCCAGCATGATACATGTTATCCACCTTAGATGAGCCTAAGGCATCCAGTCCACCAATCTTATCGAGCGCCGTAATTTGCTGCTCAAACGTGTTGGGAATATTATTTTGAGCAAGTAACTCACTAATCGACCCTCGCTGTCCCTCGGCACTCGAACCATTGTCGCCCCAGATGTAAAAGACGATGGTATTTTCGCGCAGGCCACGTGATTCCAGTCCGTCTACCAGCCTGCCAACCTGTGTGTCCGTGTGCTCAACATAACCCGCGAAGGTCTCCATCAGCCGCAATTGAAATGCCCGCTGTTCCTCAGGGATACTCTCCCATGAATCCAGCGTTTTATCGCGGGGTGTTAACTTCGTACCCGGTGGGATAATTCCCATTTTCAGCTGACGTTGATGAACGCGTTCGCGATAAACATCCCAACCTTCATCAAATTTCCCCTTATACTTTGCAATCCAATCTGGAAAAACTTGATGCGGTCCGTGCACACCACCAGGCGCCCAATACATTAAGAACGGCGAGTCAGGCGAAAACGATTGGCGATCGTCAAGCCAATGCAGTGCCTGGTCCACCAAGTCGTTTGTCAAATGATAGGTATCGGTTTGAGGAGGCTCAATCAGATCTATATTTCTTACTAGCCGGGGCTCATATTGCGAAGTTTCACCAGCTAGAAATCCGTAGAAATGCTGAAACCCATAGCCGGTTGGCCAGCGATCCATCGGCCCCACTGCAGAGGTTTCAATCGTCGGCGTGTTGTGCCATTTCCCAAAAGCACTCGTCATATAGCCATATTGCTTGAGCACCTCAGCCATCGTCGCGGCTTCTTTAGGAATGATTCCAGTGAACCCATCAAACGCCACCGCCCGCTCGGAAATAGTTCCTGAGCCAACGCGTGTCTGGTTGCGTCCAGTCAAAATTGCCGCCCGCGTTGGAGAACAAAGGGACGTCGTGTGAAACGTATTGTATTTGATTCCCTCACTAGCCAAACGCGTAAAGGTCGGCGTGTGAACTTCACCGCCAAATGTTTCTGAAACACCAAATCCAACGTCGTCCAAGAGAACAATTAAAACATTCGGAGCACCGTTGGGAAAATGTTTAATAGGAGGCGGCCATTTCATGGTCGACTCCTGCATGCGCGGTTTGACAATGCTATCCATTGGCTGGGGCGGGAAGGGCAATACTGAGCCATCAGTCGGGATGTTTTGCGAATGCGCCGGATGACTAAGGAAACAGCCAGCAGTAACAAAGAATGCAAAGATTAGACTGCGCTTCGATGGGAGACTCGACATTTTGCACCTTAGCTCAGAATCTATATTGTTAATTTTTGGGTTACCGCGTACCAACGACTGGGCAACCTTCATTTTTTACTGGAAATCGCAGCTTGCATTTCCTTCCCCATCATAGCAGTTTCTGTTTCGCGCCATGAGTACCAATCGAAAATGACGTTGTTTTTATTCTCAGGAAAGAATGTTCTGACGCCACTGGGAAGAAAAACACGCGTGGGAACTTGAATCAACCAAGGTAAATCAGATCTAAACAAGACGCCACTTCGATTTGCGCGGCCTAGCTTTTCAATTGCTATAATGAAATCCATGGACAAAAAAACACGTCTCATAACAGCTTGCCTCACCGGGCCTGTCGTCTTTTGGACGCTACTCGTAACCTTGGTCTCACCTTTGGACGGTGCGCCTCTACAAAATGCAGCCTCTCCGCCAATCGACTTGATCGATATTTCTTCCGTCGAGCCAGACCTGACGCTGCCACCGCTGGCTTCCAGCGCCCCGCTTCGCGCAGGAAGGCGTTTCAAAGAAGTCCTGCCCACCTTGCAAGATACAGACATACACCACGTCGTTTATCTTCCCACCGACTGGACGCCAACCGGCCGCTATCCGGTGATCGTCGAATACGTCGGAAATGGCAACTATCGAAATAAATTTGGAGATGTCTGTACGGGAAAGGTCACCGACGGAAAACTCGGCTATGGCATCTCCGGAGGCAAAAAATTCATCTGGGTCTGTCTGCCATTTATTGACGAAGCGCAAACGAAAAACGCCATTACATGGTGGGGCAACGCACCCAACTATAATCCACGACCGACCGTAGATTATTGCAAGCAGGTCGTGCCCTGGATCTGCCAACAGTATGGCGGTGACCCAGATCGGGTCCTGCTCGTTGGATTTTCACGAGGGGCGATTGCCTGTAATTTCATCGGACTCTACGACGACGATATTTCGAAACTCTGGCGCGGCTTTGTCGCCTGCAGTCACTATGATGGTGTCTCCAATTTTGGATTAACTCAGGGTGACCGGAAATCAGCCCGACAACGCTTGGATCGACTTGGTCAACGCCCTCAATTCATTTGCGCCGAAACACCCGCCGGTAAACAATCGATCGAAGCCACGCGAACTTACCTCCTGTCGACGGGAGTGACAGGAAAGTTCACGTATCAATCCACTGGTTTTCGCAACCACAACGACAGCTGGGCTCTGCGACCGAGTCATTCGAGAGAAGTGCTAAGAACCTGGGTTGAACAACTGATGCAATAAACACCTCCGAGGTGTTAGTGACCCGCTCGTTCGTAAGCTTCCACAGCCGCCACCAACTCAATCATGCCCGGCGAACTCGCTTCCGCGGCAACCTCGTGCCCAGATTCGACCAAAACTCGGGATACACTTGGGCTGATACTGACTAGTTTCGCCCGCTTTAAATCCTCACCAAACAACGCCACGGTCGCGCTCGCGATTGCACCACTGGTAACCGTTACCCAATCAACTTTCCCAGCTCGTAACAAAGACTGCACCTTAGGATCAGGTTCAGTAATATCGAAACTTCGATAGACGACAACCTCTCGAAAGTCGAGATTCGCATCAGAAAGACGCTGACCTAAAACGGCACTGCCGCGATTAGCTCTGAAAATCATCAACTTCCCGGTGCCAGCGATGCCCGCCAACTCGGTTCCCAAAGTCTCACTGTTGGCGGTCGCCGGAATTAAGTCCACTGATTTCCCCGTAATGGAGGTGAACAAGTCGGCGGTCGTTTGCCCCATGGCAGCAACCTTGCCAACGGGCGCTCGATCGAATCCACCGAAAACCTCTTCGATCGCCTGAATCGCAAATCGAACTGCGTTTCTACTGACCAGAACCAACCACTCAAAATCTCCGATTTGTGATAGGGAGTCGGCTACAGCTCGTTGATTTTCCGCGGGAGCGATCTCAATTACCGGATGTCGGCAGGTTTTCGCTCCCTTTGCCTCAAATAGTTCACATAAAATTCCGGCCTGTTCATCGGGCCTCGTGACGACGACAAATTTGCCGTAACCCCAGCTTTCAACCGGTTTTTCAGCCAGTGAGCCGACAAAAGCAGGAGGTTTGGAGGGATCGATCATAAAAACAAAGGAAAAGAGGGTAAATTAGCGCTAGACAAAAACCCGATAACTCGCGATATTGTTTGATTCTGATTTTTCAATGCAGCCACGTCAACAGATTTATAGACTAATGCCAAATACCGCAAGCGCCAGTAAGCGTCTCCGACAAACAAAAGTCCGTCAAGCTCGCAACAAAGCGACCAAAACGTCCATGAGGACCCAAGTCAAAAAAGTTTTGTCTCTTGCTTCCGAAGGCAACGTTGAACAGGCTGAAGTCGAGTACAAACTCGCAGCGAAAAGACTGGACCAAGCTGGCTGTAAGGGTGTGATTCACAAGAACGCTGCCGGCCGACAAAAATCACGACTCCAGCGAGCGATCAAGGCTGCTAAGAATTAGTAGTCCAGCGCAAAGCCAATTGGCCGCAATTTAAAACCAAAAGCCAACCGAAGAGGTTGGCTTTTTTGATGCGCTGATGACGGTTATTCATCGCCGAAAACTCAACTTATCGACCGCGACTTGGCTTCCCATCAAACCCGCCTCGTCGAGGTTTTTTCGTGGCCGCTCTTGTTTTAGACGCCTTCTTTGCCCCTCGCGCCTCTTTCTTTGCCCCTCGCGCCTCTTTCTTTGCCCCTC
>JAPKBL010000007.1 GCA_028823415.1 Mariniblastus sp. | reverse complement strand
CAACGACTTACCGATTCAACGACTTACCGATTCAACGACTTACCGATTCAACGACTTACCGATTCAACGCCATCGGAAAATCAAATTCCAATGAAGATTCAGCAGCCCAACGATATTAAGCCCTCGGCCCTCCTAACGCAGCGAATCATGATTAAGTTTCCTCTGGCGACGGCATGGATGAAAAATCCACGAAAACCGACTATAATCACGGTTCGGGACTCGGTTGTCGCCCTTGGGTGGCCCAATTCTAACCGAACCAAATCTCGATTTCAAAGTTCCCTGATCGATCCTGATCAACCAACATTCGATGACGAGATTTTTTTGTATAGAGTTTTCTACACTTTTGAGTGTGAAAGATAAGGAGTATTTATGTTTCATCGAACCTCCCCGCGGTCGCGACGAATTTCGAAAACCACACCGATTCTTATCTTTTGCTTGACCTCAGTCTTGTTTATTGGCTCTACGAGTTCCCAAGAATTCAATGCGTTTAATCGTGATATTAGGCCGATCCTCTCCGCACATTGCTTTGCATGCCATGGCCCTGACGCGTCGCATCGTGAATCGGAGTTGCGGTTTGATCAACGGGAGAATCCGATTGACTCTGAAGCGATTGTGCCGGGCGACCCATCGAGCAGTGGAATGATTGAGAGGATTACATCTGACGACCCGGATCACGTAATGCCCCCGCCAGAATTTGGAAATGGATTAAATGAGTCTCAAGTCGAAACCCTCAAGAAGTGGATTGCTGAGGGGGCCAAATACGATCGGCACTGGGCCTTTGTTGCTCCTGCGGCGGTAACTGCCCCTGAGACTCATTCGAAATTTGTGAAGAATAAAATTGACGAATTCGTTTTGGCCAAATTGCTCGATAACCAGCTAAAACCGAATAACGAGGCAAGTCCTTATACACTCATTCGCCGCCTATATCTCGATTTAATTGGCTTGCCCCCAACCATTGAGCAGGCGAGTGAATTTGTGAATTCAACCGACCCTAAGGCCTATGACAAATTAGTTGACCAGCTGCTGAACTCGCCGCGATTTGGGGAAAAATGGGCCCAGGCATGGCTCGATTTGGCCCGCTACTCTGATACAAACGGCTATGAAAAAGATCGCCCAAGAAATATCTGGCCGTATCGTGATTGGGTGATCCGGGCGTTTAATAACGACATGCCGTTCGATAAATTTACGGTTGAGCAACTCGCTGGCGATATGCTTCCAAACCCCCAGCCTGAACAGCTAATCGCTACCGGGTTCCATCGAAACACAATGCTCAATGAAGAAGGCGGGATTGATCCGCTTGAATTTCGGTATCTCGCGATGGTCGACCGGGTCGCAACAACAGGCACTGTTTGGCTTGGGCTTACCGTCGGTTGCGCACAATGTCACACCCACAAATACGACCCGATTTCACATACCGACTATTATCGATTTTTGGCGTTGATAAATAACGCCGACGAACCAGATTTTAGAATCCCTCCAAAAAACAAGGTTAACCGGCAATCCGAATCCCAAATTGAAGTACTCGAAGCTGCAATTCTCAAACAACTCGAGAGTCGGAGTCAATCCAAACCCGACGAGTTCAATTCGGAATGGCAGAAATGGATTTCAGAATTCCAGCCGAATGCGTTTGATTGGACGATTGCCAATGCCAGCGAACTGTCCTCGAATTTGCCTTTTCTTTCAGTCTTGGACGACGGTTCTATACTCTCTACAGGCGACACGACCAAACGCGATGAGTTTTTTGTTTCATTTCAGCTCGATGGTACGCCCATTACCGGCATCCGGCTGGAGGCGATCCCAGATGAACGCCTACCAGGCTTTGGACCCGGGCGAACGTATTATGAAGGTCGCAAGGGAGACTTTTTCGTCAGTGAAATCTCGGCAACGCTGGACGGACAGCCCGTTGCTTTTAGCAAAGCTTCGCATGATTTTTCGAAACCGGACGATAAAAAGCCAAAAACGGCGGCGGATAACGTGTTTGATGGAGATGGTTCGACCGGCTGGAGCCCAGGAAATAACAAAGCCACTCGGCTGAAACTCGTCTTCAATCCCACCTCGCCACTGACTGGCAAAGGGAAACTGACCATCCGACTTTTATTCGAGAGACATTACTCAGCCAGCCTCGGTCGATTCAGGTTCTCTTTTACTGGCGAAGAATCGCCCTCCGCCAATCGCATGGATGAGGACTTAGAAGTGATTTTAGCGAAAACTAAATCGTTTTCATCTACTCAATACGATTCTTTGCGAGCCCGCCTTTCTGCGGATCAGATGAAAACTGTCCAATTAGCGTTTTCCCAGTCCATTAAAGATCTTCAGGAGAGCACACAAAGACTCGTCAAACGAAAAAACTCGAAACCACCCCGGGTCGAAACACTGATTTTTCGCGAACGAGATTCAAACAACAAACGGATTACCTATCGGCACCAGCGCGGAGAATATCTCTCGCCCCAAGAAGAAGTTTCGCCCGGGATCTTTTCAATATTCAGTGATTCCGCGAACGGGCAGCCCAATCCAACCACTCGGCTCGAACTTGCTCGATGGTTGATCAGCGACTCAAATCCGCTCGCCTCGAGAGTGGCTGTTAATCGTGTTTGGCACCAAATATTTGGCATCGGTTTAATGAAAACCAATGCCGATTTTGGCGTGCAATCAGAAATGCCTTCACACCCTGAATTACTCGATTGGCTGGCGATTCGGTTTAAAAACCAAATGAATTGGTCCACCAAAGAACTCGTAAGATACATCGTGACCAGCAATACCTATCGACAATCTTCCCGCGGATCGGCAAAGAATCGAATTGACGACCCAGACAATCGATTGCTTTCTCGCGGACCGTCGTTCCGCGTTTCCGGAGAAATGGTGCGAGACATCGCGCTTTCGGCAACGGGAGCCTTGTCTTCGAAGATGTATGGGGTCGGCGTAAAACCGCCGCAGCCGCAAGGAGTGACGGAATTGGCGTGGGGCTCGGGCAAGTGGAATCCGTCGCAAGGAGAAGATCGCTACCGGCGTTCGATTTATACATTTAAAAAACGAACCGCCGCGTTCGCAGCCTTTACCGTCTTTGATGCAACTACGGGTGAATCCTGCATCGCCACACGAAACCGCAGTAACACGCCCTTGCAGGCCCTTACGGTTTTAAACGATCCGATGTTTATCGAACTGAACCAGAAATTGGCCAAAGACGTCGTTCAAAGAAAACTGCCGACGGCTGAGGCAGAAATATCTTTTATTTTTAAAAGGTTCCTTACCCGACCTCCAAGCCCATTGGAGCAGCTGGAATTGAGCAAGTACTATAAATCACAATTAAATCGTCTCCAAAACGGTGAGATTGACCCCGCTGCAGTTGGCGGCAAAGATGCAACCGCCCATCAAGCGGTACTCTCGATGCTCTCTCGGATTATTATGAATCTCGACGAAACTATTACTAAACGATAGCGTTTACATGGATATAGGAATGCCAAAAAATCAACCCAACGCCAAATCACACCATTCCCAACCAGCAATTGGCGACCGATAATTAACCCGTCTCAGGATTACAGCCGAAGTTTCCGTCATCGAAAAACCGAACATTGGCTTGACCTGCGGGTCGTCTAGAATAAGCAGAAAATCTTCACTCAACGAGAAATTGTGAATCCTATTAACGGTATTTTAAGCACAACTCGATACCGCATTTGGACGGGTTGCTCCGCAGTAATCCTGATAGCCGTCGTCGTTCATACAGCTTTTGGTATTTCGCTTTTCCGACAAAGCCCTCAATCGAGTCCATCGCCTCCAGCATCGACGGTTAACCGCGGAATCAAACTAAGCAAGGAAAACGGACGTAATCTCGCCTCCGCCAACTCCCAAAACCATTTCAGCCTGCAAGATTTTTCCCGCCAACAGCGAGGTCAGCGACCGTCCTCCGATCGAACTTCTTATCCGACCTGGGAGATTGAGAGCCAATTCAAGGAAGATGTATTTACCTTCGTAAGAATCCAATATGACTCGATTGGAAGAGGGAGACGGGGTGGCCAATGGAGGAACGATTACCCCGACTGTGATTGGAATTTTTCAGTTCGTCTACATGAATTGACATCCATTAAAGTCGATCCCAACGGAAAAGTAATCCGGCTTACCGATCAATCATTGTTTGACCATCCATTCATTTACTTTTCAAACATTAATCGGATGAGCCTCAGTGAACCCGAAATAGTTTCCCTAAGAAAATACCTTCTCAAGGGTGGATTCATGATGGCGGATGATTTTTGGGCGCCTGAAAGCTGGAAACATGTCTATCGTGAAATGAAGCGAGTCTTCCCCGACCTCGAACCTCGCGAACTTCCACGCACTCACGAAATTTTTAATATCGTTTACGATATTCAGGGAGTCCCTCAAGTACCGAGTATCATCGCCTGGAACCAAGGCCATACTTTTGAATACTGGCATGGCGACCCACAGGGAGATGAGGCGCCGCATTTCTGGGGTTTCTTTGACAAGAATGACCGCCTGATGGCTCTCCTGTGCCACAACAATGACATCGGCGATGGCTGGGAAAGAGAAGGGGAGAACAAAGAGTATTTCAAAACCTATTCGGAACGAGTTTCCTATCCGCTAGGAATCAACATCGTCACCTATATTATGACGCATTGACTTTGGTATTATTTTCTTCTTGGGGCGTCTGGCGAGGACGCTAACACCAACCCATTACCTGAGGGTAGAACAATCAACCACGCGTACCTTACTGCTTTCGCCGAATTCCCAAAAATTGCAAGTCAAATCGAGTACGTTTTCAACTCGCTTCCCGAGGATGTCAAATCTAACTTTTTGGCGGATACCTATTTTCGAATCTCGTTGGACGACTGCGAGCCAGGGAAAGGTCGAACGGTCGTGATGCCACTCCTTGGGCCTAGCGGAACCAGTCGTTGCATTGTCCTTAAGCCTCGACTTGAACACTGCTCCCACGCATTTTCGTGCTATATCATTGCCCATGAATTTGCCCACGCCCATCTCTACAACGGGGGTTGGGGGGAAATCACGGACCGAGAAGACGCTGCCGATGCGCTCGCAAATCACTGGGGATTTCCAAAGCAGCCTTTTGAGTGGATTTGACCCAGTTCAACACAAACGCAACTCATCATGGCCAATTCCACGCTTTGGATTCCCCATTGAATGCGGCGTTGAGTTGCCTCATAGGTATGCTCAAAAACTGAAAATTCCTGCATTATAAGTTTGCAAGCGAGATTGGTTCATTTCAGACATCTGTTCATTGAGGGTCAGTAGGTCATAGATCAGCCCGATGCCAAACACTCCACCGGTCAAAAAAAATACCAAGCCAGTCCAGATTTTCCCTTGATAAAACCGATGAACTCCAAAAATCCCGAGAAATATAAACAAGATCCACCCGAGACTGTAATCTAGAGGCCCACTTTGGAAACGCCTCTCCGCCGATCGTTTCATCTCGGGAATGAGAAAAAGATCAATCAGCCATCCGATTCCAAGCAAGCCAAAGGTAAAGAACCAAATCGCGCCTGAGATCGGACGCCCAAAATAAAACCGATGAGCACCCAAAAACCCGAACAGCCACATGGCGTAGCCTATTAGTAGGAGGTGGCTTTCCAATAAGACGCGATGATTTTCTACGGGCTTCGCGGGATTGAATGCGAAATGATTGTCCTTTGCGGAACTAAAATAATCTTGGCCATCGATATTCATTTTCAAAATCCTAAATTCAGGAAGCCTGTTCGATTTAAAAAAAGACGATCTCATTCCAATTCG
Organism: Mariniblastus sp.; assembly: GCA_028823415.1. GTDB lineage: Bacteria > Planctomycetota > Planctomycetia > Pirellulales > Pirellulaceae > Mariniblastus. The sequence continues at coordinate 77,381 of JAPKBL010000007.1, read as the reverse complement.
GTATGAAAGGAGAAACCATTGAAGAGAGATCAGCGATTTGAAGTGACGAACCTGTGATCAGGTAAATTATTCGCTTCAGCCGCAGATAGATTGGAGGAATTCTCCGAAATACTTCGATCGAAATCAAGAAATTCCGCAACGAAAAGATTGAGGCAACAGGAGTTCACCCAATAAAACGGGAATTAATTGGGGACTCTACTACTAACATCGTTGGCCAACGGATCAGCCTTTGGCTTAAAAGCCGTAACGCTATCTTCGCGAAACTTGTTTTTCTGTTGAACCTTTTCCAGCCTGTTCGGGAACTACCGTGTCGCCGCCGAGCAGTCGTTCGGCTTCATCGAGCAGAAATTGATGATCCATAAATGGCTCATAACTAATGTCCTGCCATCGAATCTTGCCCATGCCGTCTACTAGGAAAGTACCATGTAGCGGCTGATTTTCGAAATCGTCAAACGAACGGAACTTCCGGAATATTTCATGGTTCGAATCTGAGGCAAGACGGATAGGCGAGCCGGTGCCGGCATCCTCAATCGATTTTAGTAAACCATCTTGATCGTCGCTGCTGATGGCAATCAACTCAATGCCGCTCTTTTCGAAGTCAGAAACACGGGGTCCAAACGCCTGGAGTTGTTCGGCACAATGCAAACAACCATGGCCGAGATAGAAAATAGCAATATAGGGCTGTCCGGCAAAGTCACTCGATCCCACCGATTGGTTTTGCGAATCGGTCAGGTTCCACTGCGGGGCAGGGGAGGGGGACCACCGAAAAGGGCCAAGTGACTCAAGAGGTGGCCGAAAACCAATGTCCGCTGCCGGTCCGAGGTCCTTTTGCCACCGCTTTCCAATTCCCAGTTCCATCGCAACTGGGGCAAGCCTGTTGAACAATGGGATGTCGAGATCCATGGAACCCGAGGTGTCTCTTAACTTTTCAAGCGTTTCTTTCGCAAGTTTGTTGTCACCATTTTGAAATTGAAGATACACCAGGCGAGCCAACGGGATGACCTCGGAAGGACGACGCTTTACTTGTTCCGCAATTTTCTCAAGTCCTTTTTCCGACTCACCCGAGAGGAACTGCAATTCGCCTAGCCAACTGACATCTTCGCCCGTGGCTGATTCTAACTTTTTCAATCCTTCCGCGTAATCCTCTTTCGCCACCAATTCATAACCCTCAATTGCTAATTGGGACTTGTTCAAGCGGTCAATTTTTTGTTTGATTTTTGAAGACTTGTCCTTTGCCTGTTTCAAATGAAGTTTCGCCTTTTTCTCATCAAACTTTTTGTCTTTAGGCCGGGGCGGGGCATCCGCCCCACGATCGAGGGAGGCATTGAGTTTTTTTATTTGCTTTTCTAAATCAACTTTTTCAGCTTCAGCAGTTTCAACGTATTCAACAATCGTTTGCTTCGCCGTTGCTAATAGATCAGACCGGCCCACCATCGCAGCGGAACAACCCAGTAGACGCAGCGTCTTGAGTTGTTCTGAGGGATTTGATGAAACTGCCAAAACACTAGTTTGGCAAAACTCAATCGCTTCTTCATAAAGCTGGAATTCTCGCAACGTCTGTAATAGCCGACGCCTGCCGTAACTTGCACTCCCACCGCTTTTTGAAAGCGTGTTGTGTTTTGGATGGCGCGGCAACTGTGTCATGTTTACAGCCAGATCCATCGCATCGCGCGCCCGTCCGACAAATGACAAATTTCGAATCAGCCACTCATTGTTATGGGCGAAATTATTAATTTCATCCGGCATCACACGATCTCGAATCATGTGCGCGTGATCAACGCGCGCTGACGCCTCTTGCTGATAGACGGCATCTTCATATCGTTTTAGTCTTGAGTAAATATGTCCTGGCATGTGCCACATGTGTGCGATACTAGGGCCTGAAACGCCACATCTTGCCGCCGCCTGAACCGCATTTTCGGGGTGCCGATAATCCCAAAGATGAATCATGTAATGATGCGCCGGATGCAGGGGTTCCACCACCAAGATGTCTTCAATGAGTGAGCTCAATGAGACATAACTACTAATAGGTGTTCCCTCTCGCGCGTTGTGCCAAATCCGATGGGCGACAAATGCTTTGGCCTCCAAATCATCGGGATACTTGATCACGATGGACTCAAGGTCTTTGAGATAATTCTGAGCCCGCTTCTTCTTGTCCTTTTCCTTATCGGAAAAGTAATTTTCTAGAGATTTAATATAGAGCTTCTCTCGTTCGGACACCGATTCAATCCGCGACACGGCTTCCTTGATAAAACCCTGTGATCGACTTCGCTTCGAATAGGCTGCCATCGCAGCGCCCCAATAAGCCATCGCGCAGTCTTCATCCAAGGCGGCAGCTTGCCTAAAAGATCGCTCCGCCTCGAGGTACCAAAATCCGTGAAGTTGCCCGATGCCCTGCTCAATAAATGCTTGCGCTTGTTTTGAATCCGTTGTAACGGGGAAATGTATATTACCAGTTCCCCCCATCAAGTAAGCACTTTGCCTCGGGCCTTCGTTGAATGCCTCGCCGTGAGTAGAGTGACCTTCGAGAACTTCTTTCAGCGATTCTTCAACATCTTCATCGACGGTCGGTTTCTCCGATGCCTTGGCTTCAAGGGCCTTCGATTTCCCTTGATTCTCGCCCTGAAATGTTAAACCCACACTTGGCGAAAGAACGAAAATTGCTAACGCAATTAACCAACTAAACAACGGGGAAATTTGTCGATTGAACAATCGGCAGAAAACCATCTGTATTTTTCCTTCAAAATGGTAACTGAAAAAAATTAGATTTTGGATTAACGCTCTGATTGTAACCTTAATCATTCGCTTCCTGAACAACTCACCATCATTATACGCCGGAAGTTAGGAACGGATTTCGGGTTTCGTGTCAAATTCCACGGACAAAACCTATTCTGACGATGAAATCAATAAATTCAAACGATAGGATGACGCGTTGTAAATCACGTTTGCATCACATTTCGGAATCAAATCCGACTTTGTCTCGCACGAAATTAGAAGCTAGTTGCCGACAAAACCTAGAGAAACATAAGTTTCCGTCACAAGCTTCTGGTAGTTTCGTCGATTATCCAGTAAGCAATTTGCGTGCAAAACACTGCGATTTGTAGCGGATTCAACTTATAGAATAAACTCGCACCCCATCAGAATTTTCATGACCGATCACTGGTCGCCAAGTTCTTGGCGCAACAAAATCATTACACAGCAGCCCGTCTATCCAGATCTCGAACATCTAGACGACACGTTGCATCGCCTCGCCAAACTGCCTCCGTTGGTAACGAGTTGGGAGATCGAAAGCCTGAAGCACCAACTCGCCGAGGCGGCCGAAGGCCGGGCGTTTCTACTTCAGGGGGGTGACTGTTCTGAAAGTCTCGATGATTGTGAGACTGATTCGATCGTGCGGAATCTAAAAGTCATCATGCAGATGAGCTTCGTTTTGATCTTTGGTTCTATGAACAAAGTCATTCGGGTCGGACGCATTGCCGGCCAATACGCGAAACCTCGATCAAGCGAAACTGAAACCCGAGACGGTGTAACACTTCCGGTTTACCGAGGTGATATTATCAACCGATCAGGTTTCTCGGAAGTCGACCGAGTCGCTGACCCTGAACTTCTCCTTCGTGGATACGAAAGAGCAGCCTTGACATTGAATTTTATTCGTGGACTAAGCGTCGGCGGATTTGCTGACATGCACCATCCTGAGAATTGGGATCTTGAGTTCGCGACCGATTCCCCGCGGGCGCGTAAATATCACGAGATGATCGAATCGATTACTAACTCACTTAACTTTATGGAGGCGGTGCTGGGAACGTCGATCTCGCAAAGTAAAATAATCGACTTTTTTACTTCTCATGAAGCTCTCCATTTAAGTTATGAACAAGCGCAAACAAGACGGGTTCCGCGCCGCGATGGTTGGTACAACATGAGTACCCATTTCCCATGGATTGGATACCGAACCCGCGATATCAACGGCGCCCACGTGGAATATATGAAGGGGATTTCTAACCCGATCGGAATCAAAGTTGGCCCGAAGTTTGACCCCGTCGAATTAACGACCCTGATCACCGCGTTAAATCCAGACAACGAACCAGGACGAATCACCCTCATTCATCGTTTCGGAGCGGACGATGTTGCAGCCTGTTTGCCGCCTATTATTGATGCAGTCCAAACGGCAAATCAAAAAGTCCTATTTTGTTCTGACCCCATGCACGGGAATACGTTTTCAACCAATTCCGGCATCAAAACACGAAGTTTCGATAAAATTGCAAGTGAATTGGAAATTGCCTTTCAAATCCATCGAAAGCAAGGATCAATTTTGGGCGGCGTTCACCTAGAACTGACCGGAGATAACGTAACGGAGTGCATTGGCGGCTCTGGTAAATTGGCTGAACCCGATCTCGAACGGGCCTACAAGAGTCAAGTCGATCCGCGATTGAATTACGATCAAGCGATGGAACTCGCTTTTTTAGTTGCCGACAATATGACGTCGAACAGCGTCCATATGAAAGATTGAACTCGGACTAAGTGTCTCCGAGGCCCTTCAAAAAGGCTTGGTTTACGTCTCCGTCATTTGGCTGAAAAGGAGACTAATTTTATGATATTTCGGGGAAGGCCCTATATTTCCCCTGACAATCGAACCGCAGCGCATAGGATAGCAAGATTATTCTTATCACGCATTCAACTCTGTCTCGCAACTGTATCAATGACTGAATATCGGGAATTTAAGCTTGGCCCAGAAGCGCTCGCTGCGGTCAAGCGCTGCGAAGAAAACCTTGGCTATGAGTTCGTCGAAAAAGGATACTTATTCGAAGCTATCACGCATGCTTCGGTCGCTAACACCAGGCTCTGCAGTTACGAAAGGCTTGAGTTTCTCGGTGATTCCATTCTTGGGTTCGCAGTTTGTGAATATCTTTTCAAAAACTTCCCCGATTGGCTCGAAGGTGATTTGACCAAGGTCAAGTCAAATGTGGTCAGCCGCCAATCGTGTGCCGCAATTGGCGAATGCCTAAACATTGAAGAGTTCTTAGTCGTGGGCAAGGGCATCGGCAGTAAAGGCAAAGTTCCTAAATCCCTCCTCGCCAACGCATTCGAATCGATTGTTGCCGCGATTTATCTTGACTCGGGAATCGATAGTGTCAAAAAATTCCTGACGCCTTTTATCGAAAAACAGGTCACTGCAGCGATCGCGGGTGGTCTAGAAATCAATTACAAATCTGAGCTGCAACAATACACCCAAAAACGATTCGGGCTCCCTCCACGGTATCAACTCCTTGGAAACCAAGGTCCGGATCACGACAAATGGTTTCAGATATCGGCTCAAGTGGACAAAAAATTATTCGGGCCGGCTTGGGGTAAAAACAAAAAAGAAGCAGAGCAACGTGCCGCAGCCAATGCGTTGGCGTCGATCAAGGGAGTTGCAGAACCGTTTGACGGAGAAATTCCCTTGTCGGAGTCTTAATCAAGGGCGTGGGGTTTAGGCAACGCGTTTCGCTTACACAGGAATCACAAATTATCTATGCGACGCCGAATCTGTGTAACTTGCCATGTGACCCTCGTTAAGCTTTTTGATTATATTCCAAATTCACCCACCAATTGTTTCCACGCCTTGATTTCGTACTCTGGCTGCAACCTCGGCTTCATCACTTGAGTGCTTTTGATCAATTGCCGACCAAACGAAGGTTCCATTTCCGCGCGATGTAGCAACTCCGTCAGGCGTTGGGTGTCGCCAACCCGGAACATTCCAGGGTAAGACTCCCCGAGGATTCCCTCCGTCGCATCAATTCGGGACGCGAGAACAGGTACCCTGTTCACAATTGCCTCGGACAACACCGCTGGTCCACCCTCTGATTTCGAGCTCAGCACTGTCAAACGGCTACGGGCAAGACGCCGTTGCGTTTCTGAATGCGATAGTGGCCCCAAGAATCGGTAACGCGGATTCCGTGCAGCAATCATCCGAGCCGTTTTTTCCATCGAACGATTTAGCGCACGACCAATTTGGACGATGCGAATACGTGAATCGTCCGGCAACTGAGAAGACGCATACGCCGTGCGAAACGGGTCTTTTACCGAACGAAGGTGTCCTATGACGGTGACCTCGAACCAACGCGTCAGTGGTTTTGGCTTGGGAACAACTGTGTTGGCCGATTGGTAAATTACCCTCAGTTTTCTTTGGTACTTACTTGGCAACTTGAAACCCGCCTTGGGCTCAAGTAGCAAAATGCGATCCGCAATCTTGAGGGACTCATCGACCTTCGCGGAAACACCGAGATCACAGTGCAAATCAGTTCCGGTCATCGCAATAATTATCGGTTTGCCGACTCTGTTTTTACGGAACTGAACCACCGAATGATGACTTTTTCGTGCGTGCAAAGCAACTAACAAGTCAAATGGGCCGTCGACGCATCGGGTCGCCACAGTAACACGGTGACCTAAATTGCAAAGTAATTCTCGCCACCGGCCAGCGGTAACACTATTGCCGAGCAATGAGCCTCGCTTTGCCGGTGTTACAATAAGAATTCGAATTTTCCGCGCTCCGTTTTGATCAATTTCTTTTATAAAAAAAACAACAACTGATCAACAATTAATTGGCTTCGTTGTCCGCAACGTCAGTTAAGTCGAACCGAATTACATCGGCGTGGTCATTGCTTACCTCCATGACTTCAGCAACCACATTTTCAAACATGACCTTGTCACCTACTTCCGGAAGCTTGCCGCTTCGCGCCATTAATGCGCCGGCAACAGTGTCGCCTCCTCGATCATCCAAGACAACATCGAGTTCCTGTTCAAGTTCCCTGATCAGCGTGTTGCCTTGAACTAAATACTGGCACTTGCCCATCTTGCGAATCTGGGGTTCTTCAACCGCATCAAATTCATCATCAACGGGACCGACAATTTTCTCAAGCACATTTTCTAAGGTGCAAAATCCCATGATCGAGCCATGTTCATCAACTACGAATGTCATCAGTTGGTGAGAGCTTTGAATTCTCTTTAAAACCATCGTGATGGGCATGCTGCCTGGTACTTTTTGTGGCTTTCGCAAAATTGATTCAAGCTTAAAATTTGATTCGAGTACATTGACTCCTATTAAATCCTTGACATGAACGACACCCAATAATGAATCGAGTGAACCATCACAAACAGGGTAACGTGTGTGTCGAGTTTGTTTCATAACTTCCATCAACTCGGCGCGGGGCTGATTGATGTCAAGAATGACGACATCCGAACGGGGCACCATCACCTCCCGGCACAAGTAATCATCAAATTCAAATACCCGATTTAAAAGTGTGTGTTCGGAATCGGTCAATTGTTGATGAAAATAGGATTCCCTCAAAACCGCCTTAATTTCGTCTTCGGTATGAACGCTACCATGTCCGCCACCACCGGTCAGTCCGACCAATTTCAGAACCACTTCCGTCGCCCAGTTCAATCCATACATAAATGGGAACAATAGATAATAGAAGAATACTAGGAGCGGCGCGCACCATCTTACCATCTGCTGTGGTTGCCGGATCGCGAATATTTTCGGAGCCTGTTCCCCAATCACCAAATGCAGGGATGTGATCACTGAAAAAGAGACAATTAAACCAAAAAAGTGAAGCAGTTTTTCCGAATTGACGCCCAGCATTTGAAACACTGGCTGAATCAAATGTGAGAATGCTGGTTCTCCCACAAAGCCCAGTGCCAGAGACGCCATCGTTATTCCAAGCTGGCACGCCGAAAGCGAATGATCCATTCGAACAGCCAGCCATTGGGCCAGTTTGGCAAAAGCCTGCTTCTCTTCAACCATTTTTTCAATCTGGCTGATCCGAACTTTTACCAATGCAAATTCAGCCGCGACAAAAAATCCGTTTAAAATTACAAGGAAGGCCGCAATTGCGAGCATTACCCAGGGATTTAGCGAAGCCCCAGAGGTCGATTCAGCAAGGACACACATAAATCCAGTCATTTTTCTCTTCTATGATTAAAAATTTTGGCACTCGAAAAATCCAATCACTAAGTTAAAGAAATTTCGGTGGTGATCCCATTGTGTACCACTTTCATCAACCAATAAAGTCCGCTTTGTAATATTGTCCAACCGCAAATTCTATTTATACCTGACGTAAGCCTTCCACAATTTCCGCGCGTGCAGCTTGAAAAGCGGGAAATACACCAGCCAGGATTCCAGTCAACAACGCCACGATTAAGCCTGTGGCCGCGAGATTAAACGAGGGAGTGAACGCAATGGTGACTGCTTCGGCGCCAACGGATAAACTACTGATTCTCAGTACTATCATCGCAACCACCACTCCCAAGGTACCGCCCATCATTGCCAGCGCCACGCTCTCGGCGAGCACCAGTTGAAATACCCTTACCCCGGAATAACCCAGCGTCTGCAAAACGGAATGCTCTTTAATGCGATCTTGAACCGACATAACAGTCGTCGTGGCCACGAGAGAAACCACTAAACCAACACACGCCAGACCAAGGTAGTGAGCCATTCCGATCAACTGAGTCAAATCTCCGAGGCTCTTTGCTTGGAAAACACCTTTGGGCCGGGTGTCAGTTTCCACTGGGCCAGTCAGGTAGCGATCATCAATCACGCGGCAAATTTCATCGGCGTCCGCGTTCTCGTTGAGCAACACTTCCAATTGGGTGACCGTCCCCACCAGGTTCATACCTTTACTTCGCTGCAGAAAATCCAAATGCGAGTAAATATAATTTTCTTCGGCAGGATCTTCGGAGTTAAAGATTCCCGCGACAACGACGCTCAAAGAACCTATGGAAAATTTATCACCGACCGAAACGCCGCGTCGATTTGCGACCGCGGCGCCCATCACCGCGGAATCTTGATTCTGTTGAAACTCATCCCACGAACCCTCCTGCATCTCGAAATCTGGTCGCGCCACCCGCAACTTCTCGGGCGGTACGCCGTAAAAAACCACGACGTCAAGACTCGCTCGACAATTGTTAGTAAACACTTGGACAGGAATCACCTCACGAACCCCGTCAATTTTTAAAATCTCTGATTCATAATCTTGAGGTAGGTGACTAGTGGCGGGGCAGAATTTATTTGCCTGAAAAGTGATCAACGACCGCTTGCCGGCCTGTCGACTCTGCAGATCATTCATGCCTTCTTGGACACTTCCAACAAAACAAAAGACAAATAATGCGACGGCCGAACCGCTAACCGTCAATATTGTTCGAGATCGATGTCGCCAAAGCGTTTTGAAAATGTAAGGAATAAGCTTTATCATGAGACCGCCACCCCTTCCTCGACTAGTTTTCCATTGACCAATTTGAATCGCCGATCAGCAATCATCGACGCCTCCGAATCATGGGTGACCATCAACAAAGTCGTATCGAGTTCCTGGTTTAGCCTCTTGAGTAAACTCAAAATCTGATCGGAGGTAACAGGATCAAGATCACCGGTCGGTTCATCCGCCACCACTACTTTCGGATTGGCAACGATCGCTCTGGCAATCCCGGCACGCTGTTCCTGACCGCCCGACATTTGACGCGGGTAATGATCAGCTCGATCTAATAAATCGACGGCTGCCAGTGCCACTTCAATTCGTTTTCTACGCTCTGCACGACTGAGGGGAAGCAGCAAAAGCGGCATTTCAATGTTTTCATAGGCAGTTAGAACCGGAATCAAATTGTGGGTCTGGAAAATGTATCCGATGTTGGCAGCCCTCCAATTCGCAAGACGCGTTCTTGATAAATGGGAAATTTCAACCCCGTCTATTTTAACCGAACCTTCATCAGGGCGATCGATACTCGCAATCACGTTCAACAAAGTCGATTTCCCAGTACCGCTAGATCCCATCAGCGACACAAATTCCCCCTTTTCAATATCGAGGGACACACCATCGAGGGGTTTGATAGTCTCACCACCCTTGTGATAGTGCTTCGTCACATTTTTAATTTCAACGAGCGCCATTTTTAAAACCTATTTGTTTCCGAACTAGTTTCTAATTTCAAACCCGAGCCCGCACTTTAACAACGCTGCAGCCAATACAGACAACTAAAGGTTAGTCCGCAACTGCCTCACCCATGACCTTAACGCGATCACGGTCTTCCAAACCATCCACTGAACCACTGATCAGGCGGCTCCCAATATCCAAACCACTTAATATTTCAACCATCCCGTCATTGCCACGCTTGCCCAATTCGATCTCCGTTTTCTTGGCAATTCCCTTCGACTGATCTGCTACCCAAATAAAAGTTTGACCGCCGTCAAGAAAAATTAGGTTCTCCGAAACTAACAAGGACAGTTCTTGATCTGACGCGTCCTGATTACCGCCTTGCTTAGGTGCTAAAAAAGTTACATCGACCAACATGTCTGGCTTAAAGAACACTGGCGGATTGTCGATCGCCACTTTGACCTGAAGTGTGTTTTTTTGAATGTCCGCTTCCGAACTGATGAACAAGACAGTCCCACTGATTGGTTCTTTCATTGCCGGGTTGGAGATTGCAACCGATTGGCCGTGACTGACTTTGGGAATGTCCTCAAATCGGACATCTACCCGAATTTGAAGACTGTTGGGACGATACATAGTGATCACGCTACTCCCATCGTGACCCTGCATGGCAGTCATCACTCCGGCGCCAACACGCGCACCGGGCAATCCGACGAGGCGATAAACACGACCATCCACCGCTGCCCGAATCGTCATCCGCTGAAGACGCAATTGTGCCTCGGCTTCAGCAACCGACATCTGTTTCAGCCTTGCCTCTGCGGCGTCGACCATGGCAAGAGTCTCGTCCCGTTCTTTCGTTTCGTCGGCCAGGAGTTGCAATTGAATGTTGATCGCATTCCTTTTTTGCCTAACTGCAAAGACCTCCTTTTCGAGAGACTGTTTCCGATCAAGCAACTCGGAAAGTTGCGCCTTCGCGGTTTCGTAATCTGCAAAAGAGCGATCGATTTCCCTATCTGAGACAGATGCCGCAGCCTTTCGCATTCGCTCGTAATCACCTCTAGCAAATTTCAACTCTGAACCGGCTCTCTGTGTTTCAAACGGGAGATTCGTAAGGGACGTATTGATCTTTGCTAAATCTGCTTCTGCGGCCGCTAATTTTGCCTCCAAGTGAACTGGCTGCTCAAACCTTGTCTTGGCAGCCGCCGAGGAGGCTTTATTACGTTCCAACTCAGCCTCTGCCAATTCACGATCTGCTACTGCACGATCATGCAAGAGAATCGCGTCGTCTTTAATTAGCTCAGCGACTGGCTCTCCCTTTTTTATCAACTGATCCTCAACAACAAGCAGTTCCTCAATAACCCCCGATGCGAGCGCAGCAACCCGGATTGCTGTGGGACGGGGTTCAATCCAACCTGCTGCTTTAAAAAGTTCCGCCCCTTCGGTTCGTATCTCAGCCTGGGTCGCAAAAACAGGGACAACTTGGACTTTGCGCGGAGGAAATAAAAACTCCTGGGAACACCAAAAAACCAAAGCCGCAAAACCAGTAATTAGTAGCGCAGGAAACCCATAGCGGGCAATCCAATTCCGCCGGTGCTTCGACGGCCTGGAAATATCCGGCCGGTCGACTGCTAACTGTGATAAATCGACTTGTGTCATTGTCTCAAACCCAAATAAACTCAATCAGAACAATTGGAAACTCATGTAGTAATGCTTAATTTTTCACGAAAATACCATCAGCAATGATGGTTAGGTTCCCAACGTCGTCTCGTTTTGCAATTCCTTTGACGACGACAGTTTGCAATTCCTTTACACCAAATAAATTTCTGGCATCCGCCATGACCACCTTGCCCTGTTTATCTTCGAAACGGACCAGTGCCATTGCGTTAGGCAATTTATCCGTCTCACAGCAATAATCCCATGGAGTTGTGCAACTGCAGGTCTCTCCGTCGGGTGTTTCATCACTGCACGCAAGTAAAGAGGCATCAACAATTTGAAACGCTGCTCTGGATTCAACCCAAGGATTCAGTCCCCCGCCAATCCGACCGACGACGACAATTGTTTCTTCGTCTTTAGCAGATTCTCTCGCTGCTATTACATCCAATCCACCGTCGGGTTCGGATGCTAATAAATAGGGGGTAGCATCAATATTTGATTGACTCACCGGCGGGGCCGTTACCGATGAATCGGAACAACCTAATGCAAGTACAGCAGAAAACGAAACCAATATTAGATAAATAACTTTTTTCATTTCTCTCTCCTTAGACAGCTCTAAGCCCATCGACGATGGGCATTTTTAATGCACGAATTGCAGGTGGGATTGCACCTAAAAAACCAAGTAATAACCCCACGCCACAGCCAATCAAAATCGAAGTGCTATCAATTTGCAATTGAAAAGCACCCATCGTAAAACGAACGGCGGATCCGTTTACCAAACAAAGCGCGATAGCCGAAGCGCTTAAACTTGCCGCCAATGATAGTAGAACAGCTTCTTGGATTAGACTGACAATAATTGCCCTCCGCACGAAACCAATTGTCCGCAACATCGAAAGCTCTGAAATCCTCCCGACAACCGACCCGTACATGGTATTCAAGCCGGCAAATACGCCTGCTCCAGCCACCAGTAATACAACCAGCCACGCAAGCCAGCGGATCGGTTCATAATCGCGTTGTAAACCAGCGTAATACTCGGACTCCGGCATCGTCTGAAGTTCCAAGTCCAATCGCTGTTTGCAAAACAAATCCAATTCTGAAAAATCCGCGTTCGGCTCTAACGTTAAGGCGACGATGCTCAAGTCCTGACGTTTCATCGCCTGTTGCAACTCGTCTAAACGACACCAAACTTCTGACTCAAACGCGGCACCGCCACACGAAAAGACCCCAACAATTTTCCAGTCTCGACTTTCCAATTGGATGGTATCGCCTACCGAAACTTCGTTCGCAGTCGCCCCAAGCTTGGTCGCTGCCAGCCGTCCAATTATAATTTCCCCTGATTCCGGCCACCGCCCCTGGTCAATTTGAAACTGTTGACGTACCAAACAAGCCTTGGGTGTGACGCCACGAACCAAGCCGAGTGTTTCCCGATATTCACCAAGACCGTCCTCTTTGATACCCACCTGCGTCCCAAGATAAAGCTCCGGTGAAACGTACTTTGCGCCATATCGCTCTTGGATTCCCTGAATACTAGAGGGGACCAAGTCATTAGTTCGCATGGGAATTGATGAGTATTCTAAATTCTCTCCCATGCCCAAAGAGAAAACGAGCGCCGTACGATTGTCACCACTGACCGATAACGATTTTTCAAGTCCACGAATAAATCCAACGACCACGAGGACGAGCAAAACGACCGTCGTCAGTCCCAGAAACGTCAGAAATGTTCGAAGCGGTCGCCGGAAAAGGTTTCGAACACCATATTCCCATGGCAATAGTCGAAAAAACATAATTGCGGATCTCTTTTAAAGAGCATCTTGAACACGGCACTAACAAGGTGCCGAAAAACGAACGAAATCGCATTGAAAATGCAATTACCGGCGCTAGATGATAAGCGATCCGTGAAGACAGCGCAGCTGCCGACCAAAGTTCCCCGCGCAGCATGGCGGACCATTTGCCGAGATATCAGTGCCACGCCCTAACTCATCGTTGGTCGTAAGTGAGTTAGCCATTGGGAATTGAGCCAACTCAAATTCAAACTGAACCGATGTTTGATAAATCAAAACGGACCCATCCGGCATCGTTGCACCACTACAGATGCAGCCGCAGCGTTCCTCGGTGTCATCCACGGGAAAGGCTGGAGCCTCAAGATCAGCGTCGCTGCAGCAGCACGTCACGGGCGACGGTGAATTCATCTCACCACAGCAATCACTCCATCCCAACTGACACCGAACTGGGCAGCTGACAACAATGATTGCGAGTGTGATTTTTAAAATTCTGTGCATACGATCGATTGCGAGAAATTCTATTAACTGTTTTGAATACTACACTTGATCAACTTATTGTACAACTAGGATTTCTCTAGCTATACCAACGCTATCAAATTTGGTGCAACTCATGCTGATTTTCTCGAAAAATCCGATGCGCATACAGATATCCAGTCGATATGCCGGTAATTATCATTCCCCAGGAAGTTAGCTTCCATAGCGTATTGTTGCTAACCTTGAGTCGGAACCCGCCGAAATAGCCTATTTTTCCACCTAATAAAAAGCTTAAAACGGCGGTGGTTTCCTTCATCCCATTTTTTTCGATACACACCTCCATCGTGGACATCTTTGAAATTTAATTTCGGATTATCAATATGCAGCCAAATAATAACCATCGTCGAGACTTCCTTAAAAAGACCGCGGCGGCGGGGGCCAGCTTGTCGCTTCCTTGCGTTTATCCCAAAACAAATACGCTTGCGGCAGTCACCCAAGAAAAAAATGACCGCATCCCGATTGGTTTAATCGGTGCGGGCGGAATGGGCAATGGAAATATGCGGGCGGCGAAACCCTGGGTCGACGTGGTGGCAATCGCCGACGTCGACCAAGACCGCCGGGACTCAACCAATCAATCGCTGAGTGATGGAAAAGCTGACACCTACAAAGACTATCAAAAGATATTGGAACGCGACGACATTAAAGTCGTTCACATCGCGACCCCTGATCACTGGCACACTAAACCATTAATCGAAGCAATGTATGCTGGAAAAGATATCTATTGCGAGAAACCACTCACCCTTACCATCGACGAGGGGAAACTGATCCGGAAGGTCCAGAAAGAGACAGGCCGCATTGTCCAAGTCGGGACGCAACAAAGAAGTACCTTTAATCTGTTTACCAAAGCCATCGCCATCGTCGCCGATGGCCGTCTCGGTAAGATCAAACGAATTGAATGTTGCATTGGCGGCGCACCGCAATGCGATGCAATACCAACCGCCGATATTCCAGCCGGACTCGATTGGGATCGCTGGCTTGGTCCCGCGCCGAAAGTAAGCTATTTAAACCGAGCCGATGCATCCAGTAAAAAAAAGCGAAGCAACACCAATTGCCATTACGAATTCCGTTGGTGGTATGAGTATTCCGGCGGAAAACTGACAGACTGGGGCGCACATCACGTCGACATTGCAAATTGGGCCCTGAAATCTAATGGTCAAAAAGCCGGGCCACTTTCCATTTCCGGGGAATCTAAACATCCTGTCGATTTTAAGGATGGATTTCCTGTCCAACGTGATCGGTACAATACGGCCAACAATTTCGCATTCACTGTTAATTACCCAGGCGGTGTCGAAATGATTATCAAAAGTGAAGGGCGAAACGGGGTTCTGATTGAGGGAGAAAAAGGCCGCATTTTTGTCAGTCGAGGTAAACTTGACGGGGCGCCAGTCAAAGCGCTCAAAGAGAATCCGTTACCCGAAGACGCTATCCAGAACGCCTACAAGGGGCTTCCGATGGAACAGAGCGGGCGTCGGGCTCATTGGGCAAATTTCCTATATTGTCATCGTGAACAAAAAGAGCCAATTTCGGACGTCCATTCACACATGGAGATGCTCAACGTCTGCCATCTCGCAGGCATCTCCGCTCGTCTGGGTCGTAGCTTAAAATGGGATGATCAAAAGGAAGAAATCATCGGCGATGATTACGCCAACTCATTTCTCGCTCGACCTTATCGAAAGGGATTTGAGATCAACATGTAAGATGGTTATTCAAAAACTACAGCGAATTAGAAAACGAGCTTTTGGCCAACAGCCGGAAGCTCGTTTTTTTACAGTGTGACGCGTTCAAGTTTCAATTAAAAATACTGATAACATTATTCAGTAGCTCGATCGCCGTTCTTGATCGTGCCCATTGCTTTGAACACGCGAGGGTCAATGTCATCGTTGATAAATCGCACGGACCCGTCAACAAAAGCAAACGTGGTTAGACTACCACCGTGCATACTGTTGAATTGAGCAAATCCATGGAAATGGATTTCAAGAATTTCCTCGCTGCCATCTTCGTTGATTACCACGACGGGATCTCGATTCGGTGGATTATTGGGGGGTTCGCCAGTCCACCCCACCACGCGCCAACCAGTGTGAGCCGAACCATCAATTATCCCTGGCCACTGCGAGTCAAATAGGTTAGCACTCCGTTCACCCATTAAGATGGTGTTGGAAAGTCCATCACGAACATCTCTCAGTGGGGTTGTGCTATTCTCGTAGAACATTCCGTCGATGAAGCCAATAGAATTTAGCAAGTCCGCCGAAGGGCATAGCTGACCGTCGCCCATGTCCTCTTGCCTGACAGAAGATCCAATACATCCGACGTAGTGTGTTCGGCCGACGTCTACCATGCCGTCCAAACCTTCCAGTTGAAACGAGCTTGAATTGTTCCCTGAACTAGGACAGAACAGTCCCGAGAGCTTTTGCTGAATCACTGGTAGATTGATCGCGGCGTCCGTAAAGGTCGAAAAGTCAATGTCTGCGTAAAGATTGCCTTGATCTAAAAATGGCAAAAGAAAACTGATCGTACCCCAGCCAGTTTCGCTATTCCATCCGTTGGGGAAATGATTGTGCGACGTGTTAAAGTTTTGGTTGGCCAAACCGAGTTGCACCAAGTTCGAAGTGCAACTGGTCCGCCTTGCCGCTTCCCGAACTCCCTGCACTGCCGGCAAAAACATTGCGATCAAAATTGCAATGATTGCGATGACAACTAACAATTCGATAAGGGAAAAACCGTTTTTTTGTTTGATCATTGATACACCGATTCCGACGGACACACCCTCAAACTGTATCGGCAGATATACCGATGGTCAAACAGAATCAATTCGAGGAAAATGCGGCTTGAGGAGGTTCGGTGGCGTCGCCCAAAGGTGACCAAGCGCCACGCCTTGATCCAACTTCGGGTGCACGATTGGAGCTAAACTAACAATTCGAATGAGCTAATGAGAAAATTTAGCAATTTTCAACCCTGAATTTACGTAATTTGAGCGGACACCGTCGAAAGTCGTGTTTTCGCAATAAATTTCCCCAGTACAATTGAAGTATGGATTCACGAAAAATATTAGGCGTAGGCAATGACGCCACGCCCCAGGAAATTCGCAAAGCTTATCGAGAAAAAGCTCAGAAACACCATCCAGACCAGGGTGGGGACAGTTGGGCATTTCAACAGGTGCAAGATGCATTCGATGAATTGTCGAAGCAATCCGAAAGTGAAGCTCCTTTCGAAGCGATGCAACCAAGCGAGCGACGTCGACCGGAGCCCAAACAAGAATTTGAGACCAAAAATACGGAAGCCGAACCCGTGAACACAAATAAACACGCTGAGGGACATCCCAATCACGGATGGAGAAACCTGTTTACTGGACAACTGCCTCTTCAAAACCAAACTACGGTCTTTATCCTAATTAATTGTTTGGATATTTTCATGACGCATCGCTTGCTTTTCAAGGTTGAGGGGGCAGTCGAAACGAATCCAATTGCTGACTTTTTCATCGACAAATTCGATTTCTATGGTGCCATTGGCTTCAAATTACTCGTCGTAGCAGTCGTCTGCGTCATCGCGCAAATCGTGGCAATCAAGAAGGTTAAAACGGCAAAGTTTTTGCTAAACGCAGGCTCTTGTATCGTCGGCGTCGTCGTTATTTACAGCCTGCTTCTCTACCTGCAGCACACCGCGCCCATTCCCTGATCCGCCAGGCCCGCAGCGGTAAGAACACCACTTCCAGCCAAGCACCGCTATTGGTTTGCAATCGGTGTGGCGTATTGCATCATCCACGCGCACAATAACGCTCCATAGGTTCCCAGCGCGTAACCCACCACTGCTAACAGAACGCCTACCGGAGCGAGGGCAGGGTGGAAGGCCGCGGCCACCACCGGAGCACTGGCTGCTCCGCCAATATTTGCTTTGCTGCCCACTGCCAGGAAGAAATAGGGTGCCCGGATCAACCACCCAACGAAAAACATCAGTCCGATATGAAATGCCATCCAGATTCCTCCAATCAGAAAAAACCCGGGGTGATCAGCGAGGGCACGGATGTCCATTCCCATTCCAATCACGGCAACGAGAATAAAAATGAAGACTGTCCCCAATTTGGACGCGCCTGCGCCTTCATAATTTCTAAACGGGGTAAACGACAGTCCAATACCAATCGCAGTGGCTAGTACAATTAGCCAGAAAAATGAACTCGCCAGTCCAAGATCCTTCAAGAAACCATAGGGGTTCTCTAACAAAATGAGATTACCCTCGGGATTCGTAGTCGTCACCTGAGCTGCCGTAATTGCGGCCTGAACACTATCTGCAATATAGGCGCCCGCGAAATGGGCGACCGCAGTGGCGCCAAATCCGATGGCGCCAATCACCATAAAATCAGTAGTCGTCGGAGTTCGTGTAACCCGCTTGCTGAAATCCTCCATCTTCGTCTTCAATCGCTCAATACTGGATGAATCGGCTTTAAAAATACGATCAATATCTTTGGAAAAACCTACTCCCATTAACAAAAAGAACATCCAAACTTCCGCGACAATCACATCGACGGCAACCATCACACTGTACAAGTCTTCTAATTGGCCTGAAACATTCGAACTGGCATCGGCTTCCGGTGTCATGAAAACAACCTGCATTGCTGCCTGATTGGCGCCTCCACCGATCCAACTTCCTGCCACGGTACTGAGCCCTCGCCAAACCGCCGCGGGACCGTCAACACCAACAATCTCGGGGTAAATCCATGCGACGGTTAGAACCGCCAACGGACCGCCCAAAACCACTCCGATCGTTCCAGTAAAAAACATAATGAGTGCTTTGGGACCGAGTGCATAAATTTCTTTTAAATCAATGCTGAGCGTTAACAGAACCAAAGTGGCCGGCAAAAGAAAACGTGTCGCTACGTAATACAAATTAGAATCATGGTGATCCACCAGATTAAAAAATGTCAAAAGCGACGGCAGGAAGTAACAAACCAATAACATTGGAATGACTTTATAGAATAACTTAACCCACCCCACGTCAAGATTGGACGTCCAAAAAATGAACCCCAACATGACCATGAGAATGCCAAAGATAACGGCATCATTCTTGAAAAACGGCTCTGATTCATGCGATTCACCATGGAGCTCGGATGAAATTAAAGCTTTCGTTTCGGCCGTCTGAGACTCATTAGCCTCTTCGCCCGTTTCAACTATCTCAACGCGCTCCGTTGAATTTTCCGGAACTTCATCTTGGATCAACGCCGCTTGCCCGCAAGTATGGAAACAGCAGAACATACTGACCACTACGATTGAAAGTCGAACCACTTTTACTCTCACTTAATTGAAACCATTCCGATGATTACCTATCATTTGTAATCTGATTCGGGTAATTGAATCTTAACAGTTGGCAATTCTAGCAGGGTTTTCTTAATGAAGGGATCGCCGAGCATTAGAATCTCCATGCGGGTCAATAGTTCGCAAAAAATTCTTCTAGATGCCGATTCACTCGGTTCGCTTGGAAAATTTAATCTCTAACGAGGACTGCAGGAAATCAGCATGTTTCTTGGGCTAAGGCCCAAATAGATGGATTCCGGTTCCAGTTTCAGTTTTCCATTGCCAATATGTTCGGAATTCATTGAGCGAATTATTAATTGGAATTGGTTTTTGGGGATTTCGATTTTCTCGAGCCAGCTCTTGGAGGCTTCATCGTAGCCGCGTTGACTGTTCGTTGTGACTTTTTGCGAGATCGCGACCGAATTGTCCGCTCAATTTTTGAACGGTCAACCGTTTCCAGTTCTCGCGCGATGCAAGCCATTTCCCAAGCCTTTTTCTTGTTATATTTTTTTAAGGAAAAACTGATTTTGCGCCGAGATCCATCCGTCTCTTTCCAGGACGCGCAATAACTTGAGTAAAGCTTCCCATAAGTGGATTCACAGACCGCCAAATGCACGCCAACGACACCGGTTTGATTGCGGTGAGTCTGGATGCCTTTGGTAGTTTTGGGTGGCGGCAATTGAGAAACCAATTCACTGTATCGAGACCTAGAAGCGGCAAGCGCTTTTCGTTTACCACGATATTTTGCGTCAGAGAAAAATTTGTTCGTATGCGCACCGGCACGAGAAATCCGCACCATGTACCCGAAGGTGCCTTGATCAAGAATGTCGTAGCGCGTAATGCCACGTTCAACCAATTTAGTTCCCATGAATGCAGACCAAATGTTTCTGTGTTGCCTTGCACCACGCCAACAGAGTTTCGGGGCGCCAATCGACACCCGATTGGTTTTCAGCAGTTGGAGGTCGGTGACATCGGCCTTCGCGGAGTTTTACGAATAATAATTGCTTCCCAGAAAACAACCCTTACGGTATGATCTTTCGTGGTTGCAAACCATAAGAACTTTGCCATAAATTTGCTAAATCGGCCTTAAAATAATATTGAGCGAACATGTTAAATCCTCAAACCGTCCTAATCCTCGCAATATTGCTCCCAGTCCACTTTGCGGGAATTGGCTTCTCACAAATTAACGAGCCCAAAAAGAAACCCAACATCATATTTCTGCTCACCGATGACCAATCTACCATCACGATGGGTTGTTATGGGAACCGGAATGTAAAAACGCCAAACCTGGATCAGCTCGCTGCCGACGGTGTCATTTTCGACCGACATTATGTTACGACCGCAATCTGCATGGCGAGTCGCGCCAATATCTTCACGGGACTTTATGAATTCCGAACCGGTTGTAATTTTGGCAACGGAAATCTGACCCGTGAGCTTTGGGAGACCAGCTATCCGATGCGATTCCGCCAGGCAGGGTACCGCACCGCGTTTGCGGGGAAATTCGGAATCGAAATCGAAGGTGAAAAAAAACTACCAAGCCAAGATTTTGATTTCTGGGGTGGGGGGCCTGGTCAAACCAACTACGCGACCGCACGAAATTCCTCCATGAAAAAATACGCAGCGAAACAGCCGCACTCTACTTTGTCCTATGCGGAGTTCTCAAAAGACTTTATTAATCAATCCGTCACCGACCGTATTCCATTCTGTTTGTCGATTAGTTTCAAAGCCTCCCACCGACCAGTGCAGCCGGATCCGAAGTTTGACTCAGTTTACGAAGGTGTTGTTTTTGAAAAACCCCAAAACTATGGCCGGGAAAACGGAAAACACCTTGCCGAGCAAAGTAAAACCGGACGGCAATATCCTCGTTTCGAAGAGTGGGGCTATGCAGACAATTACGATAGCGTTATGCGTAAATACAACCAACAAATCTACGCAGTGGACGTCGCTCTTGGCATGATCAGATCGGAACTCGTCAAACGAGGCGTTGCCGACAATACTGTTATCATTTTTACGTCTGACAATGGATTCTTGTGCGGTTCCCACGGGTATGGCTCGAAAGTCATCCCCTATGAGGAGTCGACTCGCGTTCCTCTGATCATTTTCGATCCCCGGCACCCCAATTCAGGGAAAGGGTTGCGTTGCGATTCGCTAACCGGGAGCATCGACCTCTCACCGACCATGCTTGAATTTGCTGGTCTGCCTGAAGCGGAAGGCATTGATGGCGTAAGCCTGGTTTCGCTGCTTCAAACGCCGACAAAACCAGTTCGGGAAAGTCTTTCGCTGATGAATTTCTGGGGCCCCAAGTCAGCCCACTCCTTTGGGGTTGTTACCAATTCTTGGAAGTACCTTTATTGGTACTCGCAAGAAAATGACATGTTGGCGACTGAAGAACTATTTGATTTGGAACGAGACGCCAATGAACTCACAAACGCAGCAGAGGACGATTCCAATTTGGAAACTCTCAATAAAATGAGAAAACTCTACGACAGGAATTTATATGAGATAAATGAAAAAGCAGTTCGCCCGGTCTACCGGAAGTATAAAGATTTGTTTGACCGAAAACGAACATGGACCGACAAGACGGAAATTCTAGAGCAATCGTCAAGTAAATAATCCAGCGGCAACCTTCATTCAATTTACCAATGGTAACCTTGGGTTGTTCCGAAATCATTTCCTATTCCGGCCCGGCGTCTAGTCTCTTAAATTTCACAGAGACCGCTAGTTCATTATTCTGGTTGGTTAGACCTGAAATTAACAATGGATGATATCCAGCGCCCAGATTGAGTTCGAGATCAATCGAATTCGACGCCGATTCGTGGCCGAAATCCGCATCAATAATTCCCGCTTCGTGTAATCTCACAAATGCTTTTCCAGTTGATTTGAAAGAGATTTTATACCGACCGTTTTGGGGGACGCTGATGATTCGGTATGCCCCGACGGCGCCTCCGTTAACGCACTTAAGCTTTTCCGAGTAACTCGTCTCTTGACCAATTAGAGACACCACATTTTGGTGGAGTTCGCGTTTTTCTTTGATCGAGGATGTCGTGAGATCCGGTACGTATCTAAATTGCCCCGCAAGACTCAAGTCGTACTGACGGTCTAACTTACTAAGCTCCTGATAACCCGGGATGTATTCGGTGTCGTAGGGCCGAACAGCCGAATCGTTGGATACGCGGAGTCGAAGCACACGTTCTCGCATCCGCTTTTCAAGCTCGGCAAACTCTTTTCCACCGCTTGCTAGGTTCTTTCGCTCACCAGGATCGGATTCGACGTCGTATATTTCGAACGGGTCTGAATGCGATTGAATATTGGTCCGGATACCTTTGTATCCGTCCATGTGAATCACCTGCATTTCACCTCGCTTCCTACCTCGGCGCGATTTGAGGAAGGTCGGATAAGATTTGGTTTTACCACGCTGTTCGTACTCAATATAGATTTTGCTGGGACTGATATCTTGGCTGCCTTTGAGGGAATTGATCATGGAAACACCATCAGTCCTTGCAGGCGGCATCACGCCGGCAACGTCCGCGAACGTCGCCATCCAGTCATGAAACTGAGTCGGTTTTCGATGCACAGTTTCCTCTGGAATGTTCTCAGGCCACCATGCGATCGTGGGCATACGAATGCCCCCTTCCCACGTGTCACGCTTATTGCCATCGAAAGGCCCATAAGATTGAAAATCACTCGCTTCATACTCAACTCCCTGGATATACGACTCGTGATGGGGCCCGTTATCACTAGTAAATACGACTAGGGTATTCTTGGAAATGTCGAGATCGTTGAGCGTTACTAAAAGATCACCAACGCAATGGTCAATTCTTCTCACCATCGTTGCGAATCGCTCCTGAACGTCCGACCACCCCTTCCCGACATAATCTGGGTGCCGATAAGAATCAATGGCTCCAACTGCCGTATTGATCATCCGTCCCGGCTCTCCCAGCCAACCAATGCCGCCTTCAACTCCCATCCCTTGAGGATATGCACTAGTCGGAACCTGCAATGCCCCATGGGGTGTGTCGAAGGCAAGGTAAAGAAAAAACGGTTGCTCCGGATTTGTGTTGCGATGGTCGATAATCCACTGCTTACTTCGGGCCGTAAATAGATCTGTGGTGTAGCACTTATCCAATTGACCAGACACCTCTCGATCGTTCCACCAAACCGGTTTTCCAACCCGATGAGCCTCGGAATTCCCTATCGGCCAGAGGTGACTGGGATAGTGGAGGTGTCCATCGCGATGAGCAACGTAACCGAAAAACTCATCAAACCCGCGTTTGGTCGGATAGGCTGGCCAGGTGTCAGGACTATCACCGTCTCCTTGCAGCCCATACTTACCAATCAGCGCTGTCTTGTATCCGGCGCCTTTTAAAACGGTTGCCACCGTATGGTTATCGTTGAGCGCTTTATCGAACTGATTATTTCTGACGGTAGCATGGCCTTGATGCACACCCATTAAAAACGAAGCACGACTGGGAGCACAAACTGGGGCAGGGCAGTAATGATTAGGCAAAAGCGCTCCATCCCTTGCCATTTGGTCTAAAAAAGGAGTCTTATGCTGGCGTGGATGAGACGAGGTATTTTGATGAAGAATGCCCAAATCACCCCACCCCAAATCGTCGGCAAGGATAAATATGATATTCGGCTGATTCTGGCCAAGCACCGCTCCATCAAAAGTCACAACGCAGCTGAAAGAGACCAAAACACAAAAAACGAATTTGAACATCAGCCAACTTCCTATCAAAAATTAAATTGAACGAAGGCTGCCAAAAGCAGCTGCTCAGATGGACCGAAAAAACGACGGGAAACTTGATTAATATTTTTTCCTCATAGTAAAAAAGACTAACCAATGATCTCGTTGATCACTTCACCGCCAAATTGCGAGAGTTGCTTGTAGCGTCCCCCGTGAAAATAAGTCAACTTATTATCGTCCAATCCTAACAGGTCAAGCAGGGTGCAGTGGACATCACGTATCGGGTGGACGACCTCAACGGCTTGCCCACCAATTTCATCGGTCGCACCGACGGCAACGCCTTTTTTTACCCCGCCCCCGGCGAAAAACATGTTCATCGCTTGGGCGTTGTGATCTCTGCCAATCGCCGTTTCACCACCGCGAACGGTGTTGTCGGGGGTTCGCCCAAATTCTCCGGTCCAAACCACTAACGTATCGTCTAACATGCCTCTTGCTTTAAGGTCTTTAATTAACGCAGCAATCGGTTGATCGACCGATTGAATTCTCTTTTTATGAGCGCGTTCGATGAAGTCGTGTGAATCCCAGCCACCTGAAAAAATCTGGACGAACCGAACCCCTTTCTCTACTAGCCGCCGAGCCATCAAACACTTTTTACCAAACTCAGCGGTCGCTTCTCGATTTAGCCCGTACTGCTCGATCGTGCTCTCCGACTCTCGACTTAAGTCAACTAAATCAGGGACCTCCATCTGCATTCGAAAGGCCAATTCATAGTTATCCATCCGGGATTCCAATTCCCGATGTTGGGGATGATTCTTCATCGACTCGCGGTTTAATTCCGAAAGCATATCCAAATTTAATCGTTGGTGGTCACGGGTCTTCCAGGCAGGCGGATTCAAATCAAGAATTGGTGAACCCGATGAACGCAACCGTGTTGCTTGGTACTTGGAGGGGAGAAACCCACTGGACCAATTGCCCGATCCGCCTTGAGGCGCGGCGAATTCAGTCATCACCACGTAGCCTGGTAAATTTTTGTTCGCGGACCCAAGACCGTAATTCACCCAAGAGCCGATTGCCGGATTGCCGCCGAAGCGACTGCCTGTGTTCATGTGAAACAGTGCCGCGGGATGATTAACCGATTCGGCCTGACA
This sequence comes from Mariniblastus sp., assembly GCA_028823415.1. GTDB lineage: Bacteria > Planctomycetota > Planctomycetia > Pirellulales > Pirellulaceae > Mariniblastus. Next base: position 52,406 of record JAPKBL010000007.1, on the reverse strand, counting down.
TCCTCGATAGATACACAACTCATCGGCTACATCGGCATCGGCCATGTGCGTAAAGTGTTCGCACATCTCAATCCCCGATTTTCCTACTTTACGAAATTTGTAGGGACTGCCAACGTAAAACCGATTACCCCGCGTCATTCCTGAAAACTTTTCATTAGAACTGACGAATTTTTTCAAGTGAAGCTCGTTGAGCTTAGGCTTCGGATCGAATGTTTCAATGTGGGATGGAGCGCCCTCCATGAACAACATAATTACGGATTTCGCCTTCGCCGCGTGATGTGGTTTTTGCCCGCCATCCTGTTCTGACAATAAACGGGCCGCCGAAGCTTCTTCGCCCATCATGCCCGTCAAGGCAACCGAACCCAACGATGCACCCAGCCCATACATAAAATTACGGCGGTTTAATTCCGTTTCAGAACCATTCATAGGATGCAAATACCTGACTTAGCTAAATCTAAATTGAATCGCTTAATACACGAACATGAATTCATTGCTATTTAAAAATAAAAGACACACATCTGCCAAAGCTCTTGTCTCGGCGCTAACGTCACTCGCCGCCTTGTCCGAGACATAGTTCTCATATACGGCAAGCCTCTCCGCGTACTCAAATGGATCCCCCGAAAATTCCTCAACTAAACGCCGAGTAATTTCGACCGGGTAAACAGTTTCTTCAGGGATGTGGCTTCGGTGATACTTAACCATCCTATGGTAATGCTCAACCAACCGCCGAAGGATCGCCTTAGACGGCGCCCCTGAAAGTGATTGCTGGTAACCTCGAGTTATCTGAGATTCAACCGAGCCGTTCTTTGATTGCAAACGAATGGCCATTGCGATCGACCGTTTGGTTACAACATCACTATTGAGCAAGGTAAAGACTTGAGGCGTCACACTTGCTGAATCACGCATCTCGCACGATTCACTCGAATTCGGTTTGTCGAAAACCTCCATTAAGGGGTCAGCCATCCCGCGAATTCTCTGAATGTAAACGCTTCTCCGATTCCGCTGATCCGGCGTCGCCTCGGGTTGGTAGCCCGGTGCCAGTGAAAACTGGATCATCCGAGGAGACAACGCCACTTCAAGATTTATTTCCGGTCGAACCGATAGTCCGCCGACATTCAAATTGATTTCACCGGTAAGAACTAACATGGTATCTCGCAGTTCCTCAGCCGTTAACCGACGCGGGTTAAAATGGGTCAAAAGTTGATTGCCCGGATCCTTCATGCTGACATTCGCAAAATCCGGATGCTCACTGGCACGTCGATAGACTTGGCTCATCATGATCTCTTTGTGCAACCATTTCAGGGACGACCCATTGGCAACAAATTTTAGGGCTAAGTGCTCAAGCAGGAGGGGGTGAGTCGGTTTTTTTCCAGAAGCTCCTAAATTATTGGGGTTCCCAGCAATCCCCTGCCCAAAATGAAGACTCCAAACGCGATTCACGATAGAGCGCACGGCCAAGGAATTGTTTGAATCTGCGATCCATCTCGCTAAACCCAATCGACGCCCGTCAGCAGATTCAGTCAGCGCGTAAGAATCTCCATCCGAAGCGTCACCCCCCAACTTTAATCCGATCGCACTGAGGACACCTGGCGACACATCCTCCGTTGGAGCATACACACTGCCACCATCTAAAATTTTGGATTGCGCGATCGGTTTGACTTTGGAAAGTTGACCCGGATTCTTCGGCTCTCGCAATTTGAGCGAAGCATGCAGATAATCGCCCCCGTTGTAAACCGATTGAGCGAGGGGCTGAAACCGTTCCATCCTTCGTGTCCAAAGCCGCACATCCTGCTCGCGAACCTTCAGTTCACCCTCTTCAGCTGTCGACAAACCTACAAACCGCCTTGGTTTTTCGCCTGTGAACGTTTGCTTTCGGCGTTGATTAAAAGGAGCGTAATCGGACTTCCTGCCTCGCTCCTCGTACCAAAGCTTCGCAGCGTTTTCGCGTTTCTCATACAGAGCGTTCATCTTATCGGTCGCGTGAGAGAGCATTGTTTGAACATGCTCTTTTTGACTTGCAAAACTGCTCCGATTTTCCTTTGGTAAAAAATTGGCCTCCATTTCAGCCGGCTGAGTCGCTGAGAAAGCCGCATACATTCGGTAATAATCGCGTGTCGGAATAGGATCAAATTTATGGTCATGGCATTTGCAACACCGCATTGGCGTAGAGAGAAATGTCTCGCCAACCGCATTGGTCAAATCATCAAGATAGATTTGACGGCTGATTTTTTCGGGGGTCATTGGTGTATGCTCCCAAGGCCCCATTCGTAAAAAGCCAGTAGCCACTCGGCCCTCGGCCATTGTGAATTTAGCAGTAGCTCCGTGGGATTCTTGCATCTCCTTGGCCAGTTCGTCCCCCGCTATCTGTTGGACGATGAATTGGTCATAAGGCAGATCATTATTGATCGATCGGATGACATAATCGCGATACCGCCACGCGTTGGATCGTTCATAGTCATTCGAAAAACCACTTGTATCGGCATACCGCACGACATCCAGCCAATGTTGACCCCATCGTTCTCCGTAATGAGGACTCGACAATAATTCATCGATCAAGCCTTCCCAGCTCCGCTCGGGATCTTTTTTGTACTCCCGGACGAAGGCTGCCGTCTGTTCAATGGACGGTGGCAAGCCAATCAGGTCGTAATAGGCTCGCCGAACCAGAACGCTGGGTGTGGCAGGTCCAGACGGTGTCAACTCTGCAGCAGAAATTCTGAAATTTATAAAAGCGTCTAACTCGCTCTTTCCCTCAAAACCAGAAGGTGGCAGCACCGGCTTAGCGAGCGGTTGAAATGCCCAGACATCCTCCGGTTTGTACAGACGGCGATTCCAAGCATCGGATAATCCGCCACTCGTGGGAATCACGTTACCAGAGACGCTTGCGTCCTTACCGTTTGCCGCAACGATGGCACGTTGCCTCTGCGGGTCAGGCCAGATCGCCCCGTCATCAATCCACTTACCAACCGCTTCAATTTCGTCTTTGGTTAGTCGATCATTCTGCTTCGGTGGCATTTCCAATCCATCCCATCGGATCGCTTCCATGAGCAAGCTATTCTCCGACTTACCCACGACAATCGCCTCCGTTTTGGACTCTCCGCCCTTCAACATCCCAGCGCGATTCGAGAGATCCAATTCACCTTTAAGATCGCTGGCGTCATTTCCATGACAAGCGAAACATCGGCGTTGAAGGATGGGCAAAACAACCAAAACAAATTGCCGCTCCGCTGGGAGTAGCTTAGAAGTCTCTTGGGCTACCGAAACGCCCACGGAGGAACCAACAATCAACAAAATCATCGTCAATATGGGAGAGTGTTTCCAACAGTTCATCGGCGCTAGCTTAGAAAAAAAACCTGAGGAAATTGACCAGCCGGCACCGGCTACTCAAACATGATAACGTTTCCCGCTGATTTAACACAACTAAAGAGAAAAAAAATCCGGGGAGGACAGCCTCAAACACAGTATTATCAATAGTCAAAAATTCAAATCAAGATAACTCTGGCCGAACTCTTAGGCGAAAACAGCATAAAACAGAACGGTCCTAAACAGAGGGCAACCGTCCGAGTCCAAATCACAATTTTCCAACGACGATTCGATCATTGGTCGATAGAACACAAGTCATTATTTAACCAACGCGATTTATTATCGAACAGAACTATCGGTCTGTCTTTATATATGCGTTGGGAAGAATTCGCCCATCTTTTTCGATCAAGACGTTGTCTTCTGAAATGATTCGTTCATCGACCGAAAGAGTTTTGCCGTCATAGCGGATGACAACCCCCCCGACTAGTTTGACTGCCTCTCCAGGTTTCAGTTCTCGACTTATAAAAAACTCCGGCGGATGAAGAACCTCCGAATCCATTTGAATTAACTCGACCCCAAGATGGCTCCAAACGTGAGAACCCTGTGCAGTCCAAAAGTGTGTGAACTGTTCCACTTCTGGTCTACCGGAGCATCCTGCAGTCGCAATGACAATCAAAACGAATATCAACCGAAGCCGCGAGTTTGAAGTGCCAAAATTGATATTGCCCGAGGAATCTAAATTGGTCTTCACCATGATCACTACACCTTCAAAATCGAAGAACAAATTGAAAACCAAAGAAGGACTCACTGAATCAATCTATTTCTCTTTTACTAATAACTCTATGGATTTGACCTCCACTTTCATGTCCTGATTTCCGTGGAGTTGAACTGCAAACCTCCCCTTTTTTCTTCCTTTCGGATCGACAATATCGCTCGCCAGAATATCGTTGACATGGGTTACAATTCGATCTCCATGAGCGGATACGACCATGGTCATCCAATCGTCTGAGTCCCAGGCGTTCTTCCATTGTTTTTTTCGAATCGCTTGGCGATCTTCGGCGAAGTTTGGAAAATAATGCAGAGGTTTAACGATCCATCCACGGCCACCGGTTTCGTACAGACCGCCCATCAAATCCGAATTCTCAAGTTCTGCCTGAATTCCACCGATTCCGACGCCGGAATTATTGGGTTCACTACGAAAATAAAATCCACTGTTTCCGTCACTAAGCCGAAATGTAATTTTCGCGGTAAAATTATCGTACGATTGATCGCTGGTTAAAAGTCCGTGCCTGGATTCGGCTTTACTGCTAGTGCCAAGCAACACTCCATCTTTTAATTCCCAATTACCGCCGCCAGTCGCATTCCACCCATCCAATGATGTACCATCAAAAATAGGTTCCCACCGGTGACGTCCACGATCGATAACTTTAAGATTCCTGAATCGGTACAACTGATCCTTCTCGCCGTGGTGCTGGAGTCCGATCCTTCCGACCAAATCGACTGGGTCATAGTAATCGGTCGTCTTGATCCCGTTAACCCAAAACTCTAGATGGTCACCCTCGCAAACAATTCGGTATTTATTCCACTCACGTTTTTTTAACGCATCTTGAGCACTTGGCTGATCCTTGAGTGGATTGAGCCACTTACGCCGGCCTTCATCATAGAGCCCACCCGACCATTTCCGTTGAGACGGATCGACTTCACATTGATAGCCAAACACGCGGTTCTTGGATTCCTGACCACGAACCATAAATCCAGAATTTGATTTTCCTTCGGGCAAATGCATTTCACCCTCAAATACATAGTCACCAAATTGTTTATCCGACATGAGGAAAAACTTCTTTTGTGCGATCAAGTGAATCTCTCCATCAACAACAGAGACGTCTCCCCAATCAAATGGTTTATGCCATCCCTCGGTGGTCTCGCCATCAAACAGTGAGATAAATTTCCCATCTTTGATTTCTTGTGAGTTAGCAAAACCCGCCCAGAAAAAAACGACAGAAAAAATCAAACCTAATCTGGTGCACATACGAATCTTCTCCTTAAAAAACTGACATTCACTTATAGGATAACTTTTTCTCGTGAAAATTGACACTAATTTAGAAATAAAAAAGCCGTCTGTAGGATCAAGCATTCAATCGCCTTGCCATCACGGATAAACCGTGCGAGAAAAGTCCCATCCAGTCAGATGGAGATACGCCTAGAACCCAGTTGCGCTGGTGTGGTTGATCAGTCGTGGAATTCGTTACCGATTTTTAATTCGCCAATCGCTTGGAGAAAAAATGTACGCCAGAATTGCTTTATGGTTGAGTTTTATTGTTGCGGTCCACTGCCCGCTTGAGGCACAAGAGGTTGTCGACACAGTTTTTGTTGGCGGGCATGTTTTCAATTCGATTTCGGGAGAATTGGAACCCAATTCTTCCATAGCGATTTTGAAAGGTAGATTCGTAGGGGTTGGAGAAAATCCAGATAAATATCGCGCCAAAGAAACTGTCACGCTTGATGACGGCGATTTTATCTTGCCTGGGCTAATCGATTGCCATGCGCATTATAACGTTCGCTTAATCAAAAAACGCCGCGAGGAGTTTCAGTTCATGCCATTGGTTTATCTAGCCAATGGCGCGACAGTAACCTTTTCCTGCGGGGAATTTGATCCGCACGGAATGATGGAACTTAGAAAGCGAATCGAGAAAGGCGAGCAGATCGGGCCTCGTTTAATCAACAGCGGTCCCTATTTCGGTCGCGCGCGACCAAGCTGGCGGGGCAAGAAACCGGAACAGGAGATTCGAGATGAGGTAGATTTTTGGGCGAGCCGCGGAGTTGGAGGCTTCAAAGCCAAGGCTATCGATCCAGATTCATTGCGTGTATTGATCGAACAAGCCCATAAGCACAACCTGACCGTGACCGGTCACCTGGATTCAGGTTATCGCAACAGTGTTAATCCAAAAGATGCAATCGATATGGGAATCGACCGGATCGAACATTTCCTCGGTGGTGATGCGCTTCCCAATTCAACGTCGGCTTACCAGTCGTTGCAAAATCTCCAACCCGGGACACCGGCCTATCGTCAGATCGTTCAGCATTTCATAGATAACGGGATCTACTTCGACGCAACCCTTACTGCCTACGGATATCTGGGCGAAACCACGGCAGAAACCCACGAAGAGTATCAATACTGGTTCAATGAGAATGAATTATTTACACCTCACATGCAGGAGTTGGTTAAAAAAGCTCCCCCTCAAAAAGGGATGGACATTTATCAACGGATCTATCGCGTTAAGCAAACCACGATCGAGCCTTTCCATGCCGCAGGCGGATTAATTACGTTGGGTACAGACCATGTCAGTAACGGAAACCATCTGCCCGGTTTTGGGATCCATCGCGAAATGGATGTCATGGTTCGTTCAGGTATTTCCCCAAGTGAAACACTTAAAATTGCGACAATCAACGGTGCCAAAGCACTTAAAATTGATCAGGACCATGGGTCAATCGAGACCGGAAAGTCGGCCGATTTAGTCATCCTGAAAGGGAATCCACTCGAGAACATTCGAAACACGCGAAACATCAGCCACGTCGTCAAGTCTGGCGTCATCCATGACCCTGCAAAGTTGTTGGCGTCAGTCAAAGGGAAAATTGGACCCGCAGACGAGGATCAGGAATCAGATTGGTAAAAATTGACCCATTGCCGGTACAAACGCGGCTATCGATCTTTTTGCGGACTGTTTTGAGCCTTCGACCTGCCGGTTGATCAAAAAAACTCGTTTTATTCGGGTTTTTTATGATGAAAAAATTGACACCGGGATGGGTCGTTTTCATAATACTCGCGATAGGGAAAGAACGATCCTCCACCTATCTCCTGCCAATGCAACTCCCTCTTTGCTCTGAGACCCATCATGAATAAGTGCTTCTCATCACTCACATTATGTCTCTGCATGCTCCTGATTTACGGATCCAATGCCGACGGAGACGTTCTTATCGACGGTGATTTTGAATTAAACGGCGCTCAAGCGGGATGGCTCTACGGAACCGCCCCCAACAACGCCAATCAGGACGCAGTCGCTCCGGGAATTGATGCGCCGATTGAAGGCAACGAGACCCTTAGGATAACTGGAAACTTTTTAGGCGGCTCAACGACGAGCTTCTCAGAAGCCTATCAGGAAATTGCAGTAGACGGGACCGACTTTTCCGTCGGTGATGAAATTTCACTCCAAGGATTACTTGCTCACCAATCCTCAAGCGCACTCACTGGCGGAAATGAAGCCTATTTTGAGATCGCCTTTATTCTTGGACCGTTTCTAAGCGGAACCGTCCAGTCGGCATTCCTTACCTCCGAATCTCGAAGAGACGAGTATCTATTTTTTGAAACCGTAACGAGCACCATTCCCGAAAATGTTACAGCCATTCGCGCGTCCGTTAAATACAAACAAACAGGCAACAGCACCGGCGTTGCATGGGCAGAGCACGTGAAGCTTATCAATTTCACCCATGCGGTACCCGAACCCGGCTCGCTCTCATTCTTAATGATCGGATTGGTTGCGTTGGCCGGAAAGAGACGCAAGCGAACCTGCTAGCATGCAACTTTCGATTTAGAAGTTGAACCATTGGTACATCTTAGACTCATTGGAGCCTGGCATCTGTCAGGCTTTTTTTGTCGAAGCATAAGTTCAATCGGGCCTCCAAAATCGTAAATGGCGATTGTTTGTCGTCGAAAAAAACAAGAAATTCGACAACTATTTTATTTGTTTTTTTTTAAAACGGCGATGCGACTGTACGTCTTGCTCGCCACCGCCTGCGTCTTTGCCAAACTGAACGCCCCAAGTTTATCTTAACGGCACTACACATCCCCTAACTTGGTTGGAGGCGATCCACCCTTTGCAATTCCCAGCTGACTGGTGCAATTGATATTGTTATGCAAAGATCTGAGCGAAATTCATATAATGGAATTTTTCCTGAGCCCATTTCTCTCCTGATTAATTGTCAATCTATGTCCACTAAAACGAAGCCAGAAACAGCAACTCCCTCTAATCACATCACCGGCTCCGAAGCAGTCGTTCGCTGCCTGCTCGAAGAAGGCGTGGATTTAATCTTTGGTTACCCAGGCGGGGCAATCATGCCCGTTTACGACGAACTGTATAAGTACAGCGATCAAATTCACCACGTACTCGTCCGCCACGAGCAAGGGGCCACGCACGCCGCTCAAGGTTATGCTAGATCATCCGGTCGGGTTGGCGCCTGCATTGCAACCTCGGGACCGGGCGCTACGAACCTAGTCACTGGAATTGCCGACGCCATGATCGATTCCACTCCGATGGTTTGCATTACTGGCCAAGTTCCCAAGCACCTCCTTGGCTCGGATGCCTTTCAGGAGACAGACGTGATGGGAATCACAATTCCCATCACAAAATGGAGTTTCCAGATCACCGAAGCTTCCGAGATACCGGAGGTCTTCGCGAAAGCATTTTACATCGCAAAGTCGGGGCGTCCTGGCCCAGTCGTCATCGACATTACCAAGAACGCTCAATTCGGAAAACTCGATTACCAATACGAACATTGTGAGGTTGTAAAGACTTACGTTTCCCGTCCGGAGATCGGCAAAAACGAACTGCAAGAAGCAGCAGATTTGATCAATTCAGCAGAACGGCCTTACATTCTTTTCGGACAAGGCGTGATTTTGTCGGAGGCTGAAGAAGAACTGAAATCGCTCGTTGAAAAAGCGGGGATTCCAGCGGCGTGGACGATTTTGGGGCTTTCTGCCATGAACACTGACCATCCGCTCAACGTCGGCATGCTGGGCATGCATGGGAATTACGGCCCCAATGTCATGATCAATGAATGTGACGTAATGATCGCCATCGGCATGAGATTTGACGATCGTGTTACCGGTAACCTTGATAAATTTGCAAAACAAGCAAAAGTTATCCATCTCGAGATCGACCGAGCGGAAATTGACAAAAATGTTAAAACCGATGTCGCCCTTGTTGGTGACGCCAAAGAAGTACTCAGTTTGCTCACTCCGTTGGTTAATACAAACACCCATGAGTCATGGCATCAAAGATTTAAAGAATGCGACGTCATGGAGTTTGACAAAGTTATCCGGAATGAATGCGACCCCACTGAGGGGATGATGACAATGGGGGAAGTCATCAAAAACATCAATCAACATACCCACGGTGAAGCCATTATCGTCACCGATGTTGGCCAGCACCAAATGGTTGCCTGTCGGTACGCGGAATTCAAACAAACTAAAAGTAATATTACTTCCGGTGGACTTGGAACGATGGGCTTTGGTCTTCCCGCCGCCATCGGGGCCAAACTTGGTGCGCCCGATCGGCAGGTAATCGCCGTGGTGGGCGACGGTGGAATTCAAATGACGATTGAGGAACTTGGCGTAATATTGCAAACCGATGTTCACGTTAAAATTGTCTTACTCAACAACGAATTTCTGGGCATGGTTCGGCAATGGCAACAGCTATTCTTTGATAAACGCTATTCGGCGACTGAAATGATCAATCCTGACTTTCAAAAGATCGCCGAGGCTTACAAAATTGAGGCAAAAAGAATTGATGATCGAGCTGATTTAGATAAATCCATTGAGGACATGCTCAACCACGACGGCGCCTATTTCCTGGAGGTCATGGTTGGAAAAGAAAACAATGTATTTCCGATGGTCCCATCGGGAGCGGGCGTTTCAGAAATCCGGCTCGAATAACAACAGATTGCTATCACACTTTATTCATCCCAAATTACAAACACCAACTCTCTCTACACAATTATGCCACAACAAATTACGATTGCCGTTTTCAGTGAAAACAAAGCAGGCTTGTTGCACCGCGTGACCACCAGTTTTACACGACGAAAAATAAATATCGAAAGCCTCACCGCATCTCAAAGTGAAATTCCCGGGATTCACCGCTACACCATCGTCGTGGAAATAACTCCCGCGGATGCAGATAAATTAGTCCATGCCCTTGAAAAGCAAGTCGACATCCAAAAGGCGTTTTGGTACGCCAATGAAGAAATTATCTACCGCGAAATTGCGCTCTACAAAATTCGCGCCGAGGCGATGAAGGATGGAAGTCCACTTCTTGAAGTAGTGGATCGACACCATGCACGGATCCTATCTGTCGAAAAGGAATTTACCGTCATCCAAAAAACTGGACGGAGGGAAGCAACCACTCAACTTTTTGAGGAACTTGAGCCCTATGGCATACTCGAATTTGTTAGATCCGGACGCGTCGCGATTTCCCGCCCCATGAAAGAGCTCAAAGATTATCTTTCGGAACTTAAGGTGTCTTCCCTTCGCTAAACTTCAATCCCTTTTGAAAACTGAACCTCTACGAACTTCATCGAATTCACTTTCGGTGATTTTTTTTTCTAAACCAGGATCAAGATTTATTTTGTACTGGGTCTTGATTGCGTAAACCTGTTCCAACTCGTTCTTATTTGAGGAATGCCTGTCAATCTATTTTGATGAAGCACGATTCCGCAGACCATTTTTAACCGCTAGTTCGGGATTAGCCTCAGAGATTGGTGTGGTATTTTACTTAAAACAGGGGCCTCCCTGTTCCCCACGCCACTTTTAACCCAACCTCACAATATTTCTGTCAGCCACAGCAAGCGATCTTCTCTAAATGGGTTGAGCTGTAGTTGCAGATGCGATTTTCGAATCTTTACTTCGAACATTGCGAGACATGAGTGCAAACCAATTCTAATTCGTTTAAAATTTCAGATTCGAAGACAACTCGATCCAATTAGGTAATTTTGATGAAACTGCTTGCCGGACAAAATTCAGCGCGATTCTCCCGCCAACTCGCCGCTCTGGTCGCCTTGATTATGGCCAGTTTGGTTTCGACGTCGCACGGCCAGTCAGAATTTGTATTTCAATCGGGCGATAACGTTTGCTACATCGGCAACACACTCGCTGATCGAATGCAGCATTACCCATGGCTCGAAACTTATTTAACTCAGGCCAATGCAGACAAGGAAATTACATTTCGGAACTTGGGATTTTCCGCCGATGAGATCAAGACCAGGCCCCGCTCTGCCAATTTCGGATCGCCGGACCAATGGCTCACCAAGTGCAATGCGAGCGTCGTGTTCTGCTTTTTTGGTTACAACGAAGCCTTGCGCGGCGTCACCGGTTTGCCTCAATTTGAATCTGACCTAGCCCTTGCGATCGACCAGATGTCGGCCCAGAAATATAACGGCCAGTCCGCCCCGCGATTGGCCTTTTTCTCCCCCATCGCCCATGAGAACCTCAATAGTCCCAACCTGCCCGACGGCAAGGCGAACAATGCCAACCTGAAACTCTACACAGAGGCGATGAAACGAGTCTGCGAGCAAAAAAACGTGCCATTCTACGATTTATTTGCAATCAGCAATCAGCTTTATGAAAACTCGGACGTGCCGTTGACGATGAATGGGATACATCTCACCGATCACGGAAACAAGGAACTTGCCAAAGCCATTGCCCCTGTCCTTTCCCCGGGGAAACCACTCCCCTCCGAAAACGATATCGCTGATTTGCACTCCGCGGTAACCGACAAAAACTACCATTGGTTTAGTCGATACCGAGTGGTCGATGGCTACAACGTATTCGGTGGTCGTTCCAAACTTGCTTGGTTTGATCAATCAAACGCTGACGTCATGATGCGGGAGATGGAGATGTTGGACGTCATGACTGGCAACCGTGACAAACAGATCGCGTCCGTTGCTCAAGGGAACCCAACGCCTCTTAAGGATATCAATCTACCAAGTGACTTATCGGTTCGCCCCAACAAACTCGGACCGCTGGAAAATGGGGCATGGCCCTACTTAGGTGGCAAAGAAGCGATTGAAAAGATGACGATTCACCAAAACATGAAAGTGAATCTTTTTGCGTCCGAGGAAATGTTTCCTCGCCTCATTAACCCAGTTCAAATGTCTTTCGACGCCGACAGTAGGTTGTACGTTGCCTGCTGGGAGTCTTACCCTCACTGGAACCCTAGCCAACCGAGAAAAGACTGTATCTTAATTCTTCCCGACCATGACCAGGACGGCGTTGCAGATGAGAGCATTGTCTTTGCTGATGAATTAAATTCGGTCACCGGATTTGAGTTTTGGGGTGGGGGCATGTTGGTTGCGGCTCCTCCGGAAATTTGGTTTCTAAAAGACACCGACGGGGATGACAAGGCGGATGTGAAAATCCGAATGCTCCAAGGAATCTCGAGTGCCGATACCCACCACTCCGCGAATGCACTGATTGTGGGTGCCGATGGTTGGCTCTACTTTTCGCGTGGGATATTCAACGTCGCGAACTTCGAAACCCCAACCAAAACATTTCGTTCCGGAGCATCGGGCGTTCATCGTTTCAATCCGCGGACGTTTGAATTTGAATTTCATTTCCCAATTGGTCCCAATCCACATGGAGATGTGTTTGACCAATGGGGTTATCAATTCGCCAACGACGGTACCGGAGGCACTGGAAGTTACGTAAACATAGGAAAAGGGATAGGCAATAAAAAATGGTTTAATAAACGCGTACGCCCCGTTCCAGCTACCGGTATTCTATCCAGTAGCCACTTCCCGCCGGAACATGAGGGTAACTTTCTAATTAGCAACGCAATTGGTTTTCTGGGTGTGGCGCAACACAAAGTGAATTACAACGGCGCGGACATTAATGCGGTAGAAGTTGAACCGATTCTATCTTCTGCTGATCCCAATTTTCGGCCCAGCGACATGGAAGTGGGTGGCGATGGCGCACTCTATATTACCGACTGGCATAACGCACTGATCGGCCATATGCAGCATAACATGCGTGACCCCAATCGCGATCACTCCCACGGTCGGGTTTACCGAGTAACGTACGAGGGACGTCCCCTGGTTAAGGCACCCAAAATGCGAGGCCGGTCTATTGCGGAAGTCTGCGAAAATTTCTTTTCAAAAGAAACGTCGACGCGTTATCGAGCCCGTCTGGAGTTAAGCGGCCGAAATTCGGACGAGATTAAGCAGCAGGTCGTCCAATTCGCCAACCAACTCAACCCCCAAAATGATTCGCCTAATCGAAATGAGGCACAAGCCCTATTGGAATGCTTGTGGGTCATGGAAGAACAAAGACTACCGGATCTGGATCTCTTGAAACGGGTTTTTCAAGCGGACGAAGCCCGAGTTCGAGCTGCATCGATTCGCACGCTCGGACATTGGAACGGAAGGGTCAATGGCTGGGAACCGATTTTGATGAGTGCTGCTCGCGATCCGTCGGCGCTGGTTCGCGCCGAAGCCGTAAAAGCAGCCGTCGAACTCGGTGGGCTACCCGGTGCGGAAGCTGTTTTCGAAGCCAATACAATGGAGCTCGATCCGGAATTGGATACCGTTCTAAAATATGCTAAGTCACGTCTGAATATTGAGACGATGATTAAGCAGATGCTTGCCACTGGAAGTGCTCTCTCCCCCAGCGCAAGGGCATATATTCTGGCAACAGGATCACCCAATGACTTGGTTCGTTTGGAACCCAGCGAAGAGGTTTATCGAACAATTCTCTCCCACATGGAAGCCAATCCGTCCTTGATGAAAAATTCACTTGACGGTTTGTCTAAACTTACCCAGCAATCCAAAACAAAGTTGATCGTAGATTTAATCACAGAGGAACAAGGCAAAGTCAATGGAAACGTCGTTGGCTTGGGAAAACTGTTGGCGGCCCAACCGATCGACGAGTTAAAATTAATCCAATCGGAGGTTGAAAATCTTGCGATCAATGGAGCCACGTCCGAAATCAAGCGACTTGGCTACGCATCATGGGTCGCCGCTTCGGGCCCTGGAGATGCTTTTCTTGCGGCGACTCAATCGAAAAAACGACTGCGCGATTTCCTGGATGCCGTTCCCACCGTCGACGCAACAGCGCGTGGCAGTCTGTTCGACAAAGTCAGTCCACTGGTTTTTGAATTGCCAAAGAAACTGGGCGTCGAAACGGCGACAGGTGCTTTGAAAAACGGCGTCAATGCTGGCTATATGACACCCCATGCAGCCAATGCGACTTCGGCCACAGTTGACCAACGGAAACCTCAGATCACCAGCGCGGTTTCCAATTTCGGTGTGTTCATCCCCCAAGGACAACCACGCGATTCGTTTACCAATATTTTCGAATCATTGATCGATATTCCGACGACAGGCCGCTACACGTTTCTAATCACGTCCGACGATGGCTCAAGGCTTTACGTTAATGGCGAAGAGCTCATCAACAACGACGGCCCCCACGGCATGGTAACCCAATCGGGTACTGTGTCGCTGCCCGCCGGGCTACAATCACTCCGGCTAAACTATTTTGACTCTGGCGGTGAGGATGGGCTGATAGTCCAGTGGAGCGGACCTGGATTCAAGCCACAGGCTATTCCCGCGGACCGTTTATATATTGGCGGGGGCGAAACACTTCGTGAGGTTGCCATTCGGGCGCTTGTCTCAATTCCGGGGCATGACGCAGAGAAGTTTGCGGTCCTTAATCGATTGATCGCCTTGGGCGAACTTCAACCCGCCGCGATTACGGCACTCAAGCAGGTCTCACCTAAAGGTTGGATCGCTTCGGAAATTAAACCATTGGTCAATAATATTATTGGTTATCTGAGTACAATTCCGATCAGCCAAAGAAATTCCTCCTCAGCAAACAACGCCATGGAGATGGCCCGAAAATTGGGTACAAAACTTTCCGCGTTAGAACGAAAGGATATTGAGAATCGTCTTGAAAATCTCGACGTTCGGGTAATTGCCATCGGCACAATTCCGCACCGGATGATTTACGACAAAGAAATGATCGTCGTGGAAGCTGGCAAACCGGTTGAATTTCGATTCAGTAACACAGATTCAATGCCCCATAATTTTGCCGTGACACTTCCCGGTGCACTCGCAGAGGTCGGCGAACTTGCGGAGGCAACTGGACGAGATGCGGACGCCATGGCACGGCATTACATTCCCAAATCCAGTAAGGTGTTGGTCGCAAGTCGGCTCCTTCAGCCTGGCGAAGAGGAGGCGATCAGTTTCATCGTACCGACCAAACCCGGGGTTTACCCTTATGTGTGCACCTATCCGGGACATTGGCGGCGAATGTATGGCGCTCTGTATGTGGTACCGAAATTTGATGATTACATTACTGCTCAGGTCGATTATTTGGATGAACTCGAACTGGAAATCAAGGACGAATTACTTCAAACCGGAACACGGGGTCAAGAATGGAAATACGATGATCTCATTGGCGATCTAAAAATGATAATGGGACGCTCCCATGAAGTTGGGCAGGCCTCTTTTCAAGCAGCAAACTGCATCGCTTGCCATCAGTTCGGCGGTCAGGGACAAAACTTCGGTCCGGACCTTTCAAAATTGACCGATGAAAAACGAACGACAAGCCATATTCTCCGCTCGATCTTAGAACCTTCCCAGGACATTGATGAGAAATTTGCGTCCAATATTTTCGTCCTGGACACCGGGACAACCATTTCGGGCATGATCATGGAAGAAAATGACGAAGTCGTGAAAATCGTGGTTGACCCACTGGCGAAAAATAAAATCACCATCATCAATCAGGATGAAATCGACGACCGCAAAAGAGCGAAACAAAGTCAAATGCCAGCCGGGATGGTAGACAAACTCTCTCGCGAGGAAATCATCGACCTAATCGCCTACGTTCTGTCCAACGCTGACCCCAAACATAAAATGTTTGAGGGCGGCCATCAACATGAAAACAACCACGGCAAGTAACCACCGGCAAGCGGCGATGCATGATTCCTTACAACTTTCCTAGTCTCCAATTTATGATTGGAAATTGGCGATCCGTTTAATTGAACCCCTAGTTATTGAATCCCTTGATCAGCAGTGCCCAGAAACCCATTGAGACGTTCGCAAAAAAAGGCAACTCATGCAGAATCTCCATTTATATTTTTTAATCGCGTTGGCTAATTTGGTTATTTGCCCACTTAACGCCCAGGCAACCGAATCAGAAAAACAGCCCAACATTTTATGGCTGTTTCAAGAAGACCTTTCGCCCTGGCTGGGTTGCTATGGTTATGAAATCCAAAAAGGACATACGCCTACCATCGATAAAATGGCTGCTGCCGGTGTTCGGTTTTCGCGTGCCTTTGTGCCTGCACCCGTTTGCTCCATCTGCCGATCCGCCATGATCACCGGGGCAAATCAAATTCGTTTCGGGGCACACGAACACCGGTCTGGGCGTGGCGCTGCATCGCGTTCACTACCGGAGGGAATGTGTACGATTGCCGATCTAATGAAGGCCGAGGGGTATTTTTGTTTCAACGTTGGAAAAACGGATTATAACTTCGAACATGCTGGTGTCTTTTCCGACATTCCAAAGACAGAGCGATTGACGCCTTGGAGAGCTGGACCAAAAGGGAAACCGTTTTTTGGGCAAATTCAACTGAAGGGTGGTAAGATCAACACCACTAAGTTTGAAGACAAAACAGACCGCAACTCAGTAACTATTCCCGGAGATTATCCGCAAAATGAAATTTACCGAGAGGTTGTTGCGGAACACTTCGATTCAGCAAGGATGGACGACGGCACCATCGATAAAATACTTAAAAGGCTTGAAGCTGACAATCTTATAGATTCCACCATTGTGGTTTATTTTTCAGACCACGGCGCAAACAATCTCGTTCGTCATAAACAGCAACCCACCGAAGGTGGCTCCCACGTTCCTTTCATCATTTCAGGCCCAGATCCCTGGGTGCCGGCCCCCTCGGTTCGTGACGATCTTGTCTCGATGCTCGACCTTTCCGCCACCACTTTGGCTTGGGCCGGGATCAAACAACCAGTGTGGATGGAAGGCCAAGACTTGTTCTCTGAAAAATTTGTTCCTCGAGAGTTTGTCGCCACCGCCCGCGACCGGTGTGATCAAACCATTGACCGCATTCGAAGTATTCGAACCGATCGATTTCGTTACACACGAAATTTCATGCTCGACCGAGTCCTCCTCCAACCACAGTATCGAGATTCAAAAGACTTTGTGAAAAATATCAGAGATGCCTATGCTGATCGAACATTAGATCCTGCGCTCGCCAAAATATATTTCGGCGAAAGGCCGGCGGAAGAGCTTTACGATATCGTGAACGACCCTGCTCAATTAATAAATCTTGTTGACGATCCGCGTTTGACGACGGAGCTCAAGCGACACCGTAAATTACTCAATGGCTGGTTAGCGAGTGGCGATACTGGCGCGGGTGAAGAGCCGCCGGTTGAATTGAGAATGGCCGACAATAAAA
Source organism: Mariniblastus sp. (assembly GCA_028823415.1). Lineage (GTDB taxonomy): Bacteria > Planctomycetota > Planctomycetia > Pirellulales > Pirellulaceae > Mariniblastus. Next base: position 34,866 of record JAPKBL010000007.1, on the reverse strand, counting down.
AATGGGGCAGGGGAGTGAATTCTGAATACGAAGCCATTCGCTCGGACAACGATGGCGATGGACTGTCCGACGATTGGGAACTGCTTAATCAGCGAAAACCGGATGATGGAAAACTTCAATTTGAATTCAATTGCGGGGGATGGCAAACCGAAGGCTGGAAACCACTTGGCAAACTAACCAACATTTGTGGCAGTCAAGGCTCATTAGAATTCGATCTAATCACCGGTGTGGGATCCATTGTGCGTGCAGGATTGAAACTGACGCCAGAAAAGAACAAATCGATTGTCATTGCAATCCGATCCAGCGTTGACGTCTCGATGACCGTATTCGGAAATCAGACAAAAATTTCCGATGCGTTTCTGATAAAACCATCTCAAGACTATTCCACGTTAGAAATTCCGCTTGCCGCACTTTGGAAAAAACATCCCGAACTAGATACAATTAAGTTTCATTTTTCGGGCGACGAGAATGCCACGGTGGAGATCGACTGGATTCGCGAAGCCAATCTCCATCTGGAACATCCTTAATTCAATTCGGCGCACCATTCTTTTCCAGTGGAATCACTGGGCCACCCAATTCGTCGACACGTTGCCGGCAGCGTGTTCGCAATCTTTCCAATTCGTCTTGGAAATTTGGATCGCCTGCCAAATTTTGCAACTCGTCGGGATCGTTCTCCAAATCGTGTAGAAATTCATAAGCCGGTGACTCGTCAAAATAACGGACATATTTGTATCGGCCCTCTCGGATGCTTTCAAACGCGGGTTGGCGAGAACGAACCGCCAGATGCTCATGGAAAGTGTCGGACCGCCAGGGCTTGTCTGTGTTTCCATTGATCAGTGAAACAAGACTTCGCCCCTGATAGCGTTTTGGAATTTCGGCCCCAGCCCACTCGAGGAACGTCGGCGGAAAATCAAGGTTGAGCGCAGTTTCCTCGACAATCCGACCGCGATCTTCCGCCGGCAGCCGTGGATCATAGATGATTAAAGGAACGCGTAGAGATTGCTCATAATGCGACCACTTTCCGGCGAAACCTCGATCACCTAAATAATAACCGTTGTCGCCTGAGTAAACGATGATTGTGTTTTGATCCAGGCCCTCGGACTTCAACGCTTTCAAGAAGCGACCCATCGCATGATCAATACCGGATATCATTCGATAGTACGCACGGATGTTCGTTTGATACTTCTCTGGCGTATCCCATCGCCAAAAAAACCGTTCACGGTTGATTGACTGTTTCAAAAAATCGGGCTGACTTTCAAAAATGCTTGGATCGTTAAGACGCGGTGGTGGCACTTGAATATCTTCGTACATCCCATCCACCGCATGCGGCCAGGGAAAATGTCCAATCCCCGGTCGCTTATCTCCGTCCTCTGCATGCGAGGCATTGAACCACATATTCAGGGCAAATGGCTTTTCATCGGGACGGTTTTTCAGGAATTCAATCCCACGATCGACAATCACCTCAGTTTCATGCCTTGTTGAACCGTCTGGCATTTTTTTAAAAAATGGGTTGCGACCAATTTTTTCGAACTCGTCAAAATGGTCGGATGGACGATAGCCTTGAGGCATCTTGGCATGCCACTTGCCATAATAGCCAGTCCGGTAACCGGCCTTTCTAAGAATGTCGGAATAGAGAGTTTCCACAGCGCTCGCCTTCGCTTTATCGGCTACGGCGTTGCTACCGAAACTGCGAGCGGTCAATCCTGAAAGTATTGTCGTTCGACTTACCCAACAAATCGAATGACTGACCAGGCAGTTCTCAAACATTACGCCCTGTTTTGCCAATCCATCGATCGTCGGGGTTTTTACAATGGGATGTCCCGCGCAGCCAAGAGTATCATTTCTTTGATCGTCGGCGAAAAAGAAAACGATATTGGGACGGGAATCAGTTTGTCCCAAAACCAAAGCCTCGCCGCCAAGCATCGTTACTACTAATACAGTAAGCGTGAAGATCAATTTAAATTGAGATTTTATATGACGTAACAAATTTTTATTCCTTAAGTAATTAATCTTCCATCGTGGATTGCCAATGTGTGTCTGGAATCCCTGCATTGATCCAGTCTACCGGCTAAGTCCGTCCATCGCCATTAATTGACCGAATTGCTTGCCTCCACGGAAGCCGAATGATATTTTAATGAATCGGGAAATGACTGGTGACCAAAGAGAAAAACCAAGGCAAAAAATGAAGAATGAATGGACAACAATAGCTTTTTTAGTTCTTTCAGGAATTGGTTCCAACTCTCTTGCAGATCAGCGACCTAACATTGTCTTTGCATTTGCCGACGATTGGGGACGGCACGCCAGCGTTTATGCTGAAGTCGATGGTCCGGGAACGGAAAACGATGTTGCTCAGACACCCAATTTCGATCGGCTCGCCAAACAAGGCGTGTTGTTTTCAAATGCTTTTGTCAATGCTCCCTCATGCACGCCTTGCCGGAGCTCAATCTTGTCGGGACAGCATTTCTGGCGAACCGGCCGCGGGGCGATCCTTCAAGGTGCGGTTTGGGACAGTCAGATTCCATCGTGGCCTTTATTGCTTCAATCTAATGGTTACCACATTGGTTACACTTGGAAAGTTTGGTCCCCCGGCACGCCAAAAGATGCGCCATTCGGAGCCAAGAAAAACAGTTATTCCGGTGCAGGTCGGCAGTTCAATCAATTCTCGCAATACGTAACGAGCGCCTTGGATTCTGGTCAAACAGAAACCGATTCTAAATTATTACTTCTCAAGGAGGTCCGTAAAAATTTTCGTAACATGCTCGACGAAACAGAAGGAAAACCATTTGCGTACTGGTTCGGGCCAACCAATGTGCATCGAAAATGGACAAAAGGGTCGGGCAAACGCCTGTGGAAGATTGATCCGGATCTATTGAAGGGCAAATTGCCGCAATTCCTTCCGGACGTGCCAGAAGTCCGCCAAGATTTCGCAGATTACCTTGGAGAAGTGAATGCCTTCGACACGGCACTGGGAATTTTAATCGACGAGCTGAAAGTTGCGGGAGTTTATAACAACACTCTAATTGTTGTCTCTGGTGATCACGGCCCGGCTGGATTTCCACACGGCAAATGCAACTTATACGATTTCGGCACGCGGGTCTCTCTGTGCATCGCGGGCCCCAATGTCAGGGGTGGGCGTGTCGTTCAGGATTTTACATCACTGCCAGATTTAGCACCCACGTTTTTAGCGGCCGGAAAAACTAAAATCCCAGATGTCATGACCGGGAAATCCCTTTGGCCCACCTTAACCTCCAACGAATCGGGATTAGTTGATCCAACGCGGACGGAAGTCTTTTCCGGTCGCGAACGACACGTCGCTGGTGCGCGAGCGGGAAACTTACCATATCCACAGCGAGCAATTCGAAACAAAGACTATCTCTACATCATCAATTTCAAGCCGGACCGATACCCTTTGGGAGATCCGAAAAACCTTGACGAAGGCAGTTCAGAACCGACCATAGATCGCCTTACCAATAACACATTTTGCACACTTGCCGACGAGGACGCAGGGCCGACCAAGGCATGGATTGTATCGAATCGAAATCGGCCCGATGTAAAACCGTATTATGAAAACGCATACGGAAGACGTCCCATGGAGGAGCTATATGATCTCAAAAACGATCCCCACCAGATGGTAAACGTCGCAGCTCTTCGTAAATATCAAAACGTCAAATCCACGCTCAAGCGAAGACTGATATCGACGCTTGAATCCACTCTGGATCCTCGGATGATCGACGAAGGTGAGTTTTTTGAAAAGCCACCGCTAGCCGGCCCTTTGAAGTGATTCTCCAAACGGCAATCTTCTGATTGCTAGATTTACCAACTTGTAAGGGGTCGATTAATAATTTACTTCGGATCCGAATACACTTCGAATGCGGACGGATTCATCACGACCCGAACCGGCGTATCGCCAATCAATTCGCCATCGATATTGAGAGGCCCATCTAACTCCGGTTTTAACTCGAACTCTTTGACTTGATAGTATTCGACCGCCGGATCCTTAAGATAAGTGCCGTCATGCAGCTTTGAAAATAGAGAGAGCATCTTGAAGGTGCTTGGTCCGTGTTTCACGACAATCAGATCGATCAATCCGTCGTCGAGGGTTGCATGAGGCGCCATTTTCATCCGTTTTGCGGTATGCATCGTGTTGCAGGCGAGGACAAAACAAAAATCTTCGATGAGCACACAATCGTTGAAAGTGAGTTTGCCCCTTCTTTTTTTCGCGAGGAATAACTCGACTAGGCTCGCAACAGTATAGCGCATCGGGCCCATCCAGCGGAATTGCTCAGCGCGGACGTTGACATCCGTCACCAACCCCCACCCAACGATGTTAAACGCAAAAATAGTTTGGCTGCCCAACTCGACTTTGGCAAGGTCGATTTTTCGACGATTACCTTTGACGATCATCTCCGCAGCCTTCATTGGATCGAGCATTTCCAAATCAGTAAGAAAAGAATTCCCGGAACCCCCGGGAATTAACCCAAGCGGAAACGCCTTCTTATCCGCTCTGGTCATCATTCCATTAACGACTTCATGAATCGTGCCGTCACCACCGATCACGATCAGACCCTCAATACCTTTAAACGAATTGGAATTCGCTACCTCAAAGGCGTGCTGAGGGTGCGTGGTTTGTATGATCTCGAGCTCAATATTAGCTGAATGAAAAATCGGCTTAATTTGTTCGAGAATTGCCAATCCTTTTTTTTTGCCCCCGTATGGGTTGACTACTAAACAAAATTTTCGACAGTTCTCGCTGTTCAAAATATCTCTCCCAAGACTTGCAAATCCTGCCATTCAAAAATCGCCAAACAATGTTCTGCCTGGCTAATGAATTAACAGCGACGGTCCATGCTTGTTTTTTCAAATCACCAACTGTAAATCCGAGCTAATCTGCTTGATTTACTAATTGAAACATTGACTGCCCCATCGCGTCGCCAATCAAGAAATAAGTTTCCGCATTGCCATTCCAATGGTAACGCTGACGAGACGGAGAGACGTCTTCGGCTCGATAAAAATCTCGAGTTTCTACACATTTAACGGTCCCACGAAATTCTACGTTATTTGCGGCAGCAGCCTGGGCTTTCATAATTTCCAGTCGTCGATCAACTTTTTGATCCCAACCGGCAAATCCACTGTTCGCGATCACGAACGGAAGATCGGGGGCGTTTAGGTCCTTCCGGACATCTTTGATGAAATTGACCAGATTGGACTCATACTCGCTTGTTTGCTCTTTGTCGCATCCATCGTTCCAACCCTGATGCCATCCAAAACCGCTCAAAATGTATTTTCGGTTAGCTAGCTCTGGAAAATCAGCGGGTATATTTTTCAGAACGGATTCAACGTGATTCAACATCTGTTTATAAAAAACGCCGACTTCGCCACCACTGCTTGGCGGTCGAAAATCTTTCGCGAGACTCTTACCACCCCACGCCACCTTGATCAGTAAGACGGGTTCGTCAAACGCCTCTCCGAGAAAATGTCCAAATTGAAACTCAGGACCAATGCGATCGGTTCTGGCTCCATACCCAACCGATAGACCGCCCTTTCGCTCGAGATACCAAATGAATACATCGCTACGAACGATCCAATCACCCTTTGAATCAACCGTATGTTTGTAACGCTCCTTGGTGTCGTCGCTCTTAACGAGATACTCTAGTGTACCTTTTCCCATATTTCGCGGATTTGCTCGAGCACTGACCACTCCCGCGCCCTCCATGTTGGACTGTCCTGCGAGGATGAAAACACGCACAGGCTTGAGGCGATTGATTTCCACGGTGGTATCCGCTGTCGCCGTCGGTTGAAACTGACTGGGTAGAAACAGTCCAAGCAATAATACAACCGTGCATTGAAAAATTCGAAAATTCATAACAATTTAAAACCAAAGCTTACCGATTTGTTGAAACGTGGAATCATTGTAGCTTAGTTTTTGAAAATTCGCAGCTAAGAGAGCACACCCAGCGAAAACTTGGGGCGAAGAAATGCCCTTTTACTCAGACGGCCCAAACCGGTTTCATTTTAAAAATTAACAGCCGAGCTCTATTCGGAACTCGGCTATTAAATTCAAACGAACTTACCGATTAGACAGGATATCGAATCGAATTATTCATCAAATTCATCGACCGGCAAACCACTCGGTACGCTTGACGGAATCGTGGATTCCAGTCGAGCACCAATGTTCGGAGCCGTAAGAGCATTCATAAATTCTAACAAGTCCGCCATTTCGGAACTCTTGATTTTCTTCTTTCGTACATCAGAAGAATAGATGAGTTCGTTCAATACATCTGGGTCATCAACGTAGGTATCGGAGAGTTCAGGGCCTTGAACCAGCTCTGCCACGGGATCGTAATTTCGCAAACTTTTCTTTACATCTAAGTGATGCATGATTACATCAGAAAGACTGTAAAAAGCTCCATTGTGTAGATATGGCGCAGTTTGCGTAACATTTCGCAATCCAGGAACTCTAAATTTGAATCGATCTGATTCATCACCGGTAACCAAATATCTACCTAAATCGAGGCCGGTTTCATCTTTACCGGGCCCGAACTGCGGTGCGCCGATGTTGTAGTGGTTTTGATCCGTCATTAAAGTTCCAGAGTGGCAAGTCGAGCATTTTAGCTTTCCATAGAACAAAATCGCGCCGCGTTTTTGCGCGGTTGTCATCGCATCCCTGTCACCTTTCAAATATTCATCAAAGGGACTGTCGTCATAGCCGAAGGCAGATGTCTCGAAAGCCGCCATCGCGGTAGCCGCGCTTTCGAATCCCAGATTGGAAGGTACTTCTCCAAACGCTTTGACGAACAAACCGTCTGTTGGATTCGCATAACCATCAATGTTTGTTAGCCGTTGCATTAACGCGTTCCAGATCCCGGGCAGATCTCCATCGAGCGCTGGATCCGCAATTTCATTGTTTTTAACTGGGTCAAAAAAATCGGTTATCGAACCCCGCATCTCATCACCACTGGTTACAGGAAACATAGCCTGCACCGCTAAGGGAGTTGTCAGACCGCTCGGCAAATCAGAACCGGCCGGAGATGACATCGAACCATACGCTGAAGCGACTCGACTATCCCAAAACTGAGAGGTCCAAAGAACCGAGCCCTTGTTAAATAACTCTGGCGCATTGCGAGGTATATGTATTCGGTCAGGCCCTTTTTCTCTGAAAAAACTGACCTTGCCTGGACTCATGGTCCCAGTCCCTACGCCCAAGGATAATTGATCACTTGTCCCCACTGTCGGATAATGACAAGTACTGCAGGCGGTATCTCTGTTTCCGCTCAAAATTGGATCAAAAAACAATGCCTGACCCAGTTCAATCATTTCCAATGATGCCGTTGGCCCGAGATCGATTGGGGCGACATGATTTCGTTTCAAACTTTTTTTCAACTTTTTATCAAGCGATTTTTTGGACGAATGTTTTTTGTCGTCGCCGATTGCCGTGTTATTGGAAAACATAACAACAAGACAGAAAATGAAACCCAAACAAATTGTCAATGTGCGTTTCAAGCTAGAATATTGAGTCCTTATTTTTTTCATAGTCGTTCTCGCTATACTTAGTGGGGAAAGGAAAGTGGAGGTCAATTGAAATATCTCGTCATGCCTTCTGCACTCGCGTAGCTACACTAATGCACATGCCGTGCTAAACGTTTCCTATCTCAAACGATTTCCAATGTTTCCCTTCCCCACGAGAGACTTAACCAGCAAATTCGCTGGCAATTTGCATCTCCTGACCAGTCTAAAATGCACCTAAATATTGCCTTCCCCATGAGTCTGTGCGCTGATCCGTCTCATTCTGAGTCAGCATTATCATTTTGAGACTCCTTTTTCAAATCTTCCGACATAATGATGTTTGCTGGATCGATGCGGTCACTGTTTAAAATACCGATATCGGGAAACCTACGAAGAAAGTAGTATCCGTAACAGATACTGATTCAATCAATTCAAATTGGGCAACCGGATTTTAGTACAAGTGCAACCCGTATCGAATTGATTTTTTCCCAACCAATAGGATGGCTTTTTTTAATTTAAGATTGGCGAGGCGGGATCCACTAACGCTGAAGCCGGATTCGATTGGAATTATCCTCGGACACCTAGGATGGCGTTTTTATTGATCTTGTCACAGGAATCTCATCCTGTTAAGAAACGCCATGGCTTTCGATTATAAAAAATTATTGATATCTCTCGCGTTTTTTAACGTTTTATTCCATAGTGGGTGTCAATTAACAACGCAGGAACGCGGATTTCTGGAAAAGTCCGGGGCTGAAATTCAACTTTCTTCCAAACAGTTGCGTGTTCTCGTTAACGATTTTACTTTGCGTTATGTGACCCACATAGAGCAGACCTGCGATCGAGTTTTATCAAATTCGCCCTCAGTCGAGGTTCGACGCAACGCATTGCTCTGGAAAATCAACGGAATCAACGCGACATTTCGGGCCGCATCGCGGGATGATCCCATGGGTGCGTTTCTTGATTTATGGATCCTTGTCAAACAAACCGACGACCTTCTTGCACGAAATGGCTCAACGTTATTTGGCTCGGTTTCACTTGCGTCCCTTAACCAAGGGGAAGCGTTTGAAGATCGCCTGCGCAACATACAAACGACAATTGGCCGAGAAATTCCCAAATTAAATAGAGATACTGAACTCGGTGAACCGTTCGCCGAGAAATTTGCCAATCGATTCCCAATCGAGGATTTATATTTTGACCGGGAGTCCGCCAAGTCACACTACATCGATGCCGTCCAAGCAAATTTAAATGAACCCATCGAAATTCTCGGACGTTTGGAAGTTAACATCGACGAACTGCAAGGCTTATTGCGTCTTTACGCAGAATTTCTCCCCAAACAGGCGCGCTGGGAAGCCGAACTACTCACCCTTGATGTTATCGAAATGGAACCCTTTACCGAGTCGCTCGCAGACCTCAAACAAACCACGGTCGCAGCTGAGTCAATCGCTCAAACCGTTGCACAGATACCTGTTCTCATTGACCAAGAGCGGCAAGCCGTCGAATTCGCAATCGACGATCAACGCAAAAAAACCGTCCAGCAAATCGAAGCCATGCGCGTTAACACCATCGTTCAGCTGCAAGAGGAACGTAGACTCGTGTTAGAGACTGTCAACCAAGAAAGGGTCATGGCTACCGAAGATCTAAAACAGCAACTCGACAAAACGATTTCCTCGATCGACGACCTATCGAAGAAGCGAACCGAGGAAGCCGCCCGCTATGGCGAGTCGCTCCTCGTTCTCGCGATCAATGAAACAAAGCAGACGCTGGCGATAGCCTCGGTTTTCGTTGGCTTCTTTATTCTGTTTGCTGGTTGGCTATTTACGCGAAAGCCAAAGCCGGCACCTCCCAATTTGGTCAATTTTTATTCTCCCAAAACAGCGAGAGCAGAAGATGACTTTTTCAAACAAGCGAGCTAACGGTAGCTCGCCAAGCCGCAGCTAATATAATCCGCGACAGAAACGTTTTAACGCAGGATGTCATGAACCACCCGGCCATGGACATCGGTTAACCGATAGTCTCGCCCTTGGAAGGGGAACGTGAGCCGTTCGTGATCGATGCCCATTTGCTGCAAGATCGTCGCATTCAAATCATGTGGCTCGAGCTTATTCTCTACAACATTGACGCTATAGTCATCAGTAGCGCCGTAGCTTATTCCACCCCGAATTCCGGCACCGGCAAGCCATACCGAATAACAATTTCCATGATGATCGCGACCGTAATTCCGAGGGCTGAGCGTCCCCTGAGAATATACTGTTCTTCCGAATTCTCCCGCCCAAACGATCAGCGTATCTTCAAGCATTCCCCGCGATTTTAGATCCTGCATCAGTGCGGCGGTCGGTTGATCGGTATCAATGCACTGTCGCCGAATTTGGGTTGGTAAGTTGACGTGCTGATCCCAGCCCTGATGAAAAAGCTGTATGAAACGAACGCCGCGTTCAGCCAGACGCCGAGCCACGAGACAGTTAAACGCAAAAGAGCCCTGCCGACCCACATCCTTTCCGTACATTTCCATCGTTGCCCTGGTCTCTTGTGTAAAATCCAGTAACTCAGGAACCGAAGCCTGCATTTTACCCGCAAGTTCATATTGTGCGATTCTGGTTCGAATTTCCGCGTCTCCGGTACTCTGAAATTTCATCTCGTTCAATTTGCCAAGATAATTGAGCATGGTCCGCCGAACATTCGGATCGACACCAGCCGGATCATAAATATCCAACACCGGCGATCCTTGATTCCGAAATTTAACCCCCTGATAAATTGAGGGGAGAAATCCACTTCCCCATAACCGGTCGTAAATCGGCTGTCCTCCTTTGCCCGAACCACGAGAACTCATCGCGACAAACGCAGGAAGGTTTTCGGTTTCCGATCCAAGCCCATAATTCAACCAGGCCCCCATACTTGGTCGTCCCGGAATCTGTGCTCCCGTTTGCATGAACGTGATCGCCGGGTCATGATTAATTGCCTGAGTGTGCATGGATCGAATCACGCACAGATGGTCCGCCATTTGACCGACATTGGGCAACAACTCGCTCAGCTCCAAACCGGATTTACCACAACGATTAAATTTAAATACACTCGGTGACGTGGCAAACTGACTCTGGGCATTGCTCATCGTCGTTTTCCGCTCATCCGGATAGATCGACTTAGGCACCTCTTGGCCAAACCGTTTTTTTAACTCTGGTTTTGGATCAAATAAGTCTAGCTGCGACGGCCCGCCCGATTGGAATAAATAAATAATCCGTTTGGCTTTTGGCTGGAAGTGAGGCACATCATCCACGCCAGGTTTCACCGGGATTTCACTTCCCATCAATCTGCCCGGCGATCCCATCAAGCCATTGATAGCCGCTAATCCGAGACCAGCCCTTCCTAAGAAAAACCGCCGGTTCACCGCGGTTCTGCACCGCTCCAGAATTTCGGAATGGTCGGGTTTCATTCTCGCGTGACCGCCTCATCAAGATTCATTAACAGTGACGCCACCATTGTCAAAGCAGCATGCTCTGTCAACTCAAGGTTCTCGTTTCGTTTTTTCTGGCCAACGGACAGCAGTGCTTTCGCCGCCTTGGGCTGCGCTCGGTAATGTTTTTCAAATTCACTGTAAGCGTCTAATAACAAAATCAACTCCGCTTTCCGCGGTTTTCTCGAAACCAAGGAAATAAAACCAAATTCAATCGCAATTCGCGGATCAACGGAATGCTCAATCATCCTCTCAGCCAGGAACCTGGCCGCCTCGACAAATGCAATGTTATTCATCTGGGTTAACGCCTGCAGAGGCGTATTGGTGCGATCCTTGCGGACGATGCAAACTTCCCGATCAGCGGAATTAAAATTGACCATCATCGGCGGGGGAATTGTCCGCCGCCAAAACGTATAAACGCTTCGCCGATACAAATCGTCTCCTGTCCCTTGCTTATAGGTGTTGTTCGATATCGCTCTCCAAATTTTCGGAGGCATGTAAGGTTTTGCCGGTATTCCGCCAATTTTCTCAACGAGCAACCCACTGCTGGCGAGCAATGAGTCCCGCAATGCAAACGCGTGCAGGCGATAGCGTGGAGCTCTCGCTAAGAATCTATTTTCCGGATCCTCTTTTTCGCGAGCGGGGGTTGTTTCCGATGACTGTCGGTAGGTTGTACTCTGAAGAATCAGTTTTTGAATGTGTCGAATATCCCAGCCGCTTTCAATTAGCTCGACCGCCAGCCAATCAAGGAGTTCCGGATGACTCGGCAACTCACCTTGAGTACCAAAGTTTTCGCTTGTCTTCACCAAACCCATCCCGAATATTTGTTGCCAAACTCGATTCACGGCGACTCGAGCGGTTAATGGATTTTCCCGATCTACCAACCACTGCGCAAACTGCAATCGACTTTGAGGCTGCGCCGCAAGGGATGACAGCAACACCTTTGGTACGCCCGGAGTGAGCAGTTCTGACTTGTCCGGGCTGTCAAACTGACCTCGCATTAAGAGATAGGTCGCACGTGGCACTTTCATTTCATGCATCACCATGACCGTCTGGGGACTACCAGCCTGTGGCCGTTTAAGTCCGTTTCCCATCTGTCCCTTCCTCGCTTCCCTCAGTTTCAAAGGTGCCGGCAGAATCGCGACATTTTCGTCCTCGGAAAGGTTCGGCCATGACTTCGGGACTTCGATAAAGGGAGGGCTATTTCCATTATTAGGTCCGACCCCCCATTCGGGAACATTATTGAAATAGGCGAATAGCTGGTAATACTCCTTAGCCGAAATTGGATCAAATTTGTGGTCATGGCATCGCGCACACCCAACGGTCAATCCTAGAATCGCAGTTCCGATGGTGTCGATCCGGTCAACGACATTTTCAACATGCCATTCTTCAGGAATCGAACCATCCTCGGAATTAATTCGATGGTTTCGGCAAAACCCTGTGGCGATTTGTTGTTTTAAGGTTGCATCGGGCAGCATGTCACCGGCAACCTGTTCCAATACAAATTGATCGTACGGCATGTTTTCGTTCAAGGAATGAATGACCCAATCACGCCACACGTGCATGTACCGATAACGGTCGTTTTGATAACCGTCCGTATCTGCATATCTTGCGGCGTCCAACCATGGCACCGCCATATGTTCGCCGTAACGTGGTGACGCCATCAAAACATCGATCAAATCTGAATAGGCTTTGTCGCTGGATTGGTTGGCAAATTCCTCGACGACGTTAGCTGCGGGAGGTAGACCATGTAAATCCTGTGAAAGCCGCCTCGCAAGAGTAACTGGATCTGCGGCATTGGATGGAGTCATCCCTTGTTTGATAAGCCGAGCCCGAATGAAACTATCGATTGGATTCCTTATAGCTTCTGACTCAACCAACGGAACCGTGGGCCTAACGGGAGCGCGAAACGCCCAGTGCTCTTCGTAGGGAGAGCCCTGTGACAACCATTGATTTAAAATCTCGATTTCTTCTAACGAGAGTGCCTCTTTACTTTCAGGAGGCGGCATTCGAAACTCAAGATCGTCGGAATTAATACGTTCCCAAAACAAAGCGGTATCACCAGCGCCGGAAAACACATATTCAGCTTCATCGCGACGATCGAGCCTCAGGTCCCCCTGTCGGCTACCCGCATCAAATCCATGGCAATTAAAACACTTGGCCGCCAGTATCGGACGCACGTCGCTAGTGAACGAAATCTCATCGCCCGTCGACTGTGTGGAAACTAGACACAGAATCGCTACGATTGGTATCAAGCAGTTAGTTTTTTTAATGATTCGACCAACCCCCATTTGCCACCCGTTCATTTCTCAAGACAGTTTCAGAAACCTATTGCCATTCAAAGATACCACGACCTGTAAGTTTATTGAGTCTGATTCAAAGATCTCAAATTTATCAAGTGAGAATCTAAATCGACTGGATTTTCGCCGTGAAACCGAACACAATGAAGTATCTTTCCGATTATTCTTCACGGACATCCGCATGCTCAAGTTTCTCACAATCATCGCGACCGCGGTTTTGATGCCGCAAACTTTATTTTCTCAGATCGAAACCTCGGACGCAAACAATTCCGCTGAAAAACCACTGAGGGCGTTGCTTATTTGCGGTGGCTGCTGTCACGACTATACACAACAGCACAAAGTACTCTCCGAGGGCATTCAGGCAAGGGCCAATATTCGCGTCGACGTCTGGTGGACCGATGATAAATCAACCAATCCTCCCCTGACAGTGTATGACAATGTCAACTGGGCAAACGGTTACGACGTCATCATCCATGACGAATGTGCCGCACGGAACACAAACGTGGAAGTCCTTCAGCGAATTCTAAAGGTGCATGAAAAAACACCAGCCATACACCTCCATTGCGCGATGCATAGTTTCCGCAATGGTACTGACTTATGGTTCAAACACCTCGGTTTACAATCCACCGGGCATGGGCCTCACGCCCCGATAAAGGTTGCGTTTGTTGACAAAAACCACCCGGTCGTTCGCGGAATGGAGAATTGGACGATCGACAAAGACGAACTCTATAACAACGCCAAACTATACGGTGCACATCCGATTGCAATGGGGACTCAGACATTTGAGCGCAAAGGGAAAACAAGCGAACAGGAAGCGATTGTGATCTGGAGTAATGAAGTCAATGATACCCGCAGTTTTAGTATGTCTATCGGCCATTACACCGCTGGCGTAGCCGACGACCGGTACCTCGATTTAGTAACACGAGGAATTTTGTGGTCCTGTAAAAAGAACATACCAGAGACGCCAAGTCCGTTTACCGGAAATAATAAGATTACGTTCGTCGAAAAAAAGAACGACTCAGCGAAAAAACAAATAAAGACTCCGCCAAAAAACCCCACGCTTGTGCATGTAACCGCTTCATCGATTGAAAAGAATCATGACCCCGCCCACTGCATTGATCAACAGAATGATACGCGGTGGTGCGCCTCGAACGGTAGTTACCCGCAATGGATAGAGTTGGAATTTCAAAACCCTCAGTCCGTCAAACAAATTAAAATTGATTGGGAAAAAAATGCTGCCTATCAATATAAGGTTCTATCAGAACAAGATGGGAAGATGGTTGTGGTCATTGATCAGTCAGGAAATGAGAAGGCCATCTCCGAGTTTCAGGCTCTGACCAAGGCATCGAAGCCTACCAAGAAGATTCGAATAGAAGGCATGGGATGCCGAACTGGTGGATGGTGCAGCATCCGTGAAATTAAATTCAAGGGGAAGCAGTTAAAAGACATTTGGCCGGCCGACAAAAGTTTCAAGCCAGCGTTTGAGCCGACCCCGGCAGCCAATCCTGACCCCTATTTAAAACAAGGCAACGCACCAGCAAAAATGGTTCCTCTCACTGAGGAGCAGGAAGCGGCGATTCTAAAAGAGGTAACCATACCCGCTGGATTTGACGCGACTGTATTTGCGGCACCTCCGGCAGTCAACTACCCGGTGTTTGTCGCCGCTGCACCCGATGGAACTCTGTACGTCAGTTCCGACGGAAATGGTTCGCTCGGTAGAGACCCTCACCGCGGTCGCGTAATTCGGTTGAGGGACACCGACGGAGATGGAAGGGCCGATGAAACAAAAATTTTTTGTGAAGTCGACGCACCCCGTGGTTTAGTCTGGGACCATGACCGGCTTTATCTCATGCACCCACCGCATCTTTCGGAGTTCATTGATGACAACGACGACGGCGTTTCAGATAGACAGAACATACTCGTAAGTGACCTTGCCTTTGGCTATGACAAACGTCCAGCCGATCACACCACTAATGGGTTGAGTATCGGCGTCGACGGATATCTCTACATCGCCGGGGGTGACTTTGGGTTTATGAACGCCAAAGGGACTGACGGCACCACATTGACGCATCGGGGTGGTGGCGTAATTCGCGTGCGACCCGATGGAACCGGGTTAGAACTCTACTCGACGGGGACGCGCAATATCCTCGAGGTAGCGGTGAGTCCGGAAATGGATCTCTTTGCGAGAGATAACACAAATGACGGCGGTGGTTGGAATGTCCGTTTCCACCATTTCACCGGCGGTGACGATCATGGATATCCACGGCTCTACAAGAACTTCCCTGAAGAATGCATACCACCGTTGGCAGATTACGGCGGCGGGTCAGGTTGTGGTGCTGTTTACGTCGACGAACCTGGATTTGGCATCTGGAATCACGCCCCCTTTACGGCGGATTGGGGAACCGGCAGCATCTATCACCACAGCGTTACCCCCGCCGGTGCGACCTTCAAAGAGACTGAGCGACCCAAGCCATTCGTGAAACTTCCTCGGCCTACTGATTGTGACGTAGACGCAATGAGTCGGCTGTATTGCTCGAGTTGGAAAGGTGCGACATTTAAGTGGGTAGGGCCTCAAGTTGGCTACATCGTCCAAGTCAAGCCAAAAGATTACGTACCGAAACCTCTTCCGAACTTCGAAACGCTATCACCTGACCAACTGGTCCAACTTTTCGATTCTCCAAGCCATCGCCGACGACTGGCCGCCCAGCGTGAGCTCATCCGCAGAAAAAATCCCGCAAGCCAACAATTAATCGATCGAGGCGTCGCGACTTGGAATACCCCTCGTCGCACCGTTGATAAAATACAAAACGACACAGATCCGCAGGAAGTAATTGCTGCGATGAGTCACACTGACCCAACAATCCAACACGTAGCTATCCGTGAAACCGCCAAGCGTAATCTTTTAGACCTGACTCTCTCGCAACTTGAATTGGAAAAAGATCCCAGCAACCTTTATCGCGCCTTGGGGATGATGCATCAATCCTCAACAGTGATGCAACTCGAACAACGGCTCACTCAACCTAATGAACAGCACAAGAAATTAATCCTCAAAACCTTGTGTCGCCTGTATTTCAAGGAAGCAAAGTGGGAAGGGCAATCGTGGGGCACTCGCCCCGATACTCGCGGGCCTTATTACCAACCGGTAAAATGGCAAGAAACGGAAACGATTCAGAGGCTCCTGACGAAAGAAATGCAGTCCAATAGTGCTCCGGTTCTCGCCTTCCTAATGGAGGAACTAGCCAAAAACCGAATTGACCTCGCGGACTCCATGGAACAAATTATAGCTCTGGCGACATCCAACCCCGAACTGACCGGGCCCGCTGTGTCGAATTTACTTAATACTAGCAAGCTTCCACAGGCATCATTCGAATTCCTTACGTCCTCGGTTCGATCTGACGTTTCACCGAATACACTTGCCAATGTCGTCGTGTTACTCACAAAATTAAACAATCCTAAAACGATTCCGTTCATTTTTAACGCGCTTGAAATTCTCAATCAATTGAACATTGACCGACAACATGTCAATAAATCAAAAGATTTTTTTCTTAAATCGAATCTCCTCAAAGAGAACTTAGAGATTGTTTCCGATCACTCGCTGAAAACCGACAAGACAGGTTTTTGGGCGGATTGTGCACTCCTTACATTAGCGTCCCAAAAGAATGTGAGCCCTCTAACCAAAACAACATGCGATGCCTCCATCCGTCGGCAATGTTCAAATCCCTCATTGCGAATCAGAATGGTTTCCGCCGCGGCGTATCTAAAGAATCATTCAATCGACGATTTTGTTTTGGCATCAATAAAATCCGACGAACCAAAACTCGCAGCAGCCGCAAGCGCGGCTGCAAAAAAGTTGAATCTTTCGATGCTCGTTGATCGTTCCGCAAAACTAGGCACACTCGACGTAAATTCCGCGATTGATCAAGCCATGCAAGTAAAGGGCGACCGCGGGCATGGCGAAAGTGTGTACAGCAAATCAAATTGCGCCGCTTGTCACACCGTCAAGATGTCAGAAAAACAGAAAGGACCCTATCTTGGGAATATCTCAAAGACTTATCGACCACGCGATCTATCCATGGCGATTTTGTTACCCAACAAAACCATCGCGCAAGGATTTAAGACGAATATCATTTTGGACATCGATGGAAGGCTGGTTACAGGATATGTAACTGAGGAATCAGCTGATCGAGTCGTTCTGCGAGACCAAGAAGGGAAAGAGTTTTCCTTCGACAAAGCGGAGATCGACTCACGCAAAGAGTCCAAGCTATCATCCATGCCTGACAACCTACTGCAAGAGAACACGCTTTATGATTTAGCCAGTTTGATCAGCTACCTAGGATCACTCTCGGAAGAATCCGTCACAACTGCCGAGTGAACATATTTGCAGATCCGGTGCATCGAACCCGTCGATTTGGATTGGATATTAGACTTTTCGATCCCGCGACGGCGAAGCGCTGATCGCTAGATGAAACTCTTCGATAGAATCAACCGATAGTGCCCAGATGCTTAAACTCTCATTCAATGGCCACCCTCCCGATGCGATTGCGTCTTGTGCCCGCCGGACTCAAGGAAACACAACAAATCGAGTATTTCTTCACGCGTTAGAACATCCAACATTCCACTTGGCATTGCGGATATCCTGGAGGGAATCTGTTCATCAATTTGGTTTTTATCAATCCGTTTAAAATCGTTCGGGTTTAATAGATTACTGACAATCTTATATTGTTTGGGGGTTTCGTCGACGATCACGCCCGACACAACCGTACCGTCCTCTAGAATAAATTGATGATTTTGATATTGCTTGTTCAGCTCCAATGACGGTTCAAGAATTTGCTGCAGCAATTTTTTTCCTGTCATTCTTTCGGAGATCTTGGTGAGGTCAGGGCCAAGATTGATTCCATGGCCCGCAACAACGTGGCACTGGTTACACCTAGCCTTAACGAAACTTTGCATTCCCCGCATCACGACGTCCTCGTCTATTTTCCTTTCGGTGATTTCGCCGAAATCCTCGACGGACCAAGCTTTGACGACCTTGGGTTGAGCCGAGGCAATCAATGCGTCGGCTTCCGAGAGGTCGTCAACAACAATTAAATCCCCCTTCATAATCACCCAATGTCCCGGGAACGTACAAACAAACGGATAAATCCCAGGCTCTTGGGGAGCGTTGAATCTCAAGACGTGGACCAATGACTTCCGTGTTGGCCCAATCATTGGCGTGGACGTTACTATTAAATTTGATTTGCTTTTTGGAATGAAATCCGAATTTGCATTTTTTGCATCTCGCGCCATTTCATTGGCAGCCATTCCAACCTCTTCCAGTGCTCCGGGTTTTACGATGACGAGATTGTGATCCGTCGCATCGGGATTGGTAAATATAATTTTCAAGGGCTGCCCCGTCGTGGCAACTATTTGATTTACACTAAAAATCATACGTTCGGGTATGCAAGAGACATTAATAGTCTGTAGGTTATTTTGTGTATCAAATTGAGCTTGCTGGGCGTTTGGAGATGGTTCTTTCAATTCCCGCGTTCGTTCCAGCCGTTTCATGATTTGATCGATCGAATAATTTGGGTTTCCTTTCCAATGGCGTGTTATCGTATATGAATTCAAGGCTGACTGAATGGCATAGGCTACATGTTTCTCAGCAGGTAGGTTCAGCGTTTGAAGCAAGATATCCAAAGCCTCGCTGGTCCCAACATAGCTACAGCAAATAGCAGCCTGCATCCGAACAATCGAGTTCGAATCATTAGCCGCGTTAATCAGCAGTTGGTAGGCGTCATCGAGTTCGAAGTGCCAATACCGCAATTGCTCAACTGCCGCAGCACGTGCCTGGTGGACTTCACAGGCTAAAAGCTCCCTCAATAACTCGTGTGCAATGTCAGTCCGGTTTCGCGACTGAGATAGTCCCCGTCCATTCGCATGGACGTTACGATAACACCAAAGTGCTTCGAGTTGATGATGCCGAAACCGAGGGTCACTGGAATCCAAATTGGCAACCCATTGATCCAGAGCACGAACGACCTCGTCCGAGGACTTAGATCTAAGTTCCTTTTTAACTAAGTAACGAACGCGGAATTCCGGTCGTTTTAATAACTCCAAGAGTGACATGATGGACGCGCCAGATATTGACGGCATCGATTTAACCGGCTTGCCTTTCGCCGTAATACGCCAAATTCTCCCTGAGTGCCGATCTCTTCGTTCATCTCTTAAAGAATATTGCGCATGGCCTTTGACCGGGTTGTACCAATCACAAATATACATCGCGCCCCGAGGCCCGAATCTAAGGTCGACGGGAATAAAACTGAGGTTCGAAGAAAAAATCAAATCACTTACGTACTCTTCCTCAAACCCAAACGCCGTTTCTTTCCATTTTAGAATCTCAATTCGATTCGTTGGTTTGTACCTCGCTTTTATGAAGCTGCCTCTTAGTTCATCAGGAAACGTGCTGAAGTCCACGAATTCGTGACCGCACGTCCCCGAATACGCTTGCAAGCCGGCAGGTTTCACATGTTGAGCGGGGTAGGGCGGGTCTAGCGAATGAAACGCTGCCGCGTAGACAGGGTGACTGGCCATGTGTTGGCCCCAATCATCAAACGTCACTCCCCAGGGATTGGTGCTGGGATAAGTGCCGAAACTCGTCAGGCGGTGCGATTTGGGATCAAACCGAAACCAACCACTATTTTGCTGTCTGACAGGACCATAAGGTGTCTCGATCTGGGAGTGATGGAAAATTGACTCCCGAAAGATGAGGTCTCCATCAGGGGTCCAAATGAAATCATGTAACGCGTGATGAGAGTCTTCCGTTCCAAATCCTGACAACAAGATTTTTCTTTGATCGGCTCGTCCATCACCGTCGGTATCCTTCAGAAATGTTAATTGCGGACTTTCCGAAACGTAAACACCGCCATCGCCAAACTCGAACGACAAAGGGATATCCAAGTTGTCAGCAAACACCGACGACTTATCAGCTTTTCCATCACCGTCTGTGTCTTCGAGAATTACAAGTTTGTCATTAGGTTCGTTGCCGGGATATACGTGAGGATAGGTCGTAGAACAGCTCACCCACAACCGTCCTTGACCGTCCCATCGCATTTGAATGGGCGCCGCTATCTCAGGAAACTCTTCTTCGCTAGCGAACAAATTCAATTCGAAACGAGGATCTACTTTAAACGCCTTTTGCTCATCAACGGCGGACATCCAACGATTGGCTCCCCGACTTTCTTTGGTCTTGGGAAGTGGTGGGAGATTGGAATCATCCACCGAATCCGGAACTTTTTTACCTGCTGCCAACGCCCACGCCCGTCGCTCACGATTTTCAACCAACAAATCGAAATTTTTCATGGCCGGTAAAAAATCGAGATATCCGTAAGACTTATTCCGACCGCCGGTGTAGTAAAACGTATTGAGCGGACGGTAACGTCGAAAATACTGCCTGTTTTTATCGACAACCGTCTTTCTTAGTTCCTCGTTAATGGGCGGCGCTTCTGTTCCAATGGCGCCGCGAAAAAGCGCTTGGCCAAAAATTTCATAGCCGCGCTGGCTAAGATGTACCCCATTGGAAGTGATCTCATCTTCGCCAGAGACCGCAGTCGCGTGGGTATCACGAAAAACATTGACAAACCCTATTTCGAGTTCCGCCGCCGTTTCCTTCATTGCTTGCAGGTACAAAGAGACGTTCTCGTTATTCAAATCAGCCGCCGCAACACCCTTTACGTTTTCGCAAGCGATTGGCGAAACCAAAATTAACTGAGGTGCCGTTTTTCCATTGAACGCCTTGGCTCTCAGGCGTTTAAGATAGTTCGTTAATTCCTCCCGAAACTTTGACAATCCCGCCGCGCCTTCAAAGGATTCATTAAAGCCATACGCAACAAAAATCACGTCTGCTTTTTCATGGGTCAAATGTTGATCTTGGTCTGCAAAATTGCTCGGCCGCGGTTGGATGGTGGTCGTATCCGCCGCCCAGCTTAAATTTCTTACGATCAATTGATGATTGGGAAAGGACTGAAGTAACGACGTCTCGAAATAACCGAAATTCTGCGCCCTCTCGAAAAGCGTGTTGCCGACAAGTGCAATTCGACTGTTTGGCTTTAACTTAATCGGAAGTGTGGTTTTTGATGGCGCCACCGTTTTTGCCCGCGGCGCGGTGTTTGCATAGATCCCGTATTTCTTGTACTCCGGATCCTCTGGCAGTTCCGGATTATTGGTTTTCCTATTTTTAGCGTCTTGGTGACTTCCGCTCTTCGCTTTCGCCTGTTTTTTGGATTCCTGTTCATATGATTTTAATCCTACTAACTCAAATTCATCTCGAGTCGGGATCTCTCTTCCGGCCGACCAGCAGATTCCATTCACAAACAGTCGAACAAATCTAACGTCATTAAAAGTCTCCCAGTGGCCAAGGGTTGTTCCAAATACCTTCCCACCCCACTTGTTTTCGAAGACCCATGCGACGGGTTCCTTCATTGTCTCGGTGAGTTGATGAACCCCAAATGCGTTCCGGACCATTCCAGTCTTTTTGGAGTTACCAGTCCCGTCCAAGAGGACAGTGACACTCGGCGGCGGTGACGCTAGATAAAGCGTTCCCGAAGCCATGCGGGGTTTATTGAAATTGATACCCGTTAACACTGGGTGCTTTTTGCCCGCGTCGTTTAAAGAGACAGACGTTTTTCCGGTCAGGTGAGTTTCGTATTTCACGCCCATCGCGTTTAGACCAAAACCATCATTCCATCCAAAATGTTTGCTATTTTTTGGGTAAGCAAACGCATGGGATGAAGTGCGAAAACCAACCAGCGGTTTTCCTGATTCCAGATAGTGTTCAATCAATTTCAACTGATCGTCCGGCAGGGTCAAAAAGCGAAGAAAGAAGATCGCGACATCCGCGGTCTCTAAAACCTCCAATCCTGGAATGCCGGCCGGATCGTTCTCTGGATTGGCCCCACTTTTAACTACGGTTGTCCGAAACCCAATCCTTTCTAAATGGCTTGCCAAGAGCGGCATCGAACGCGATGGACTGTAATGCGGTGTTCCAACAACAAAAACAGCATGCGGCTTGTCTTCATCGCAATAACCAAAGCCCGCACCAATCCCAATGAATATAGTAAAGGCCAACCCAAGTCGCATTAAATTCATCGTTTCATTGTCTCTCTTAAACTAGGTTTGGACATCTAACGCCGTCGGCAAAACTGACTGTATCCTAGACTGGCCGAGCGAGGGAAGAAAATTTCATTCAAAACAAATTTCAGAGCACTCGCGCTCCGGATACCGAGGAAGTTTAACAAACTAACCTCTCGCTCGCTCTAGCAGACTCGCCATCAGGATTGCCATTAAGAGTCTCAACTCGTTAACAGGATCGAGGTCGGATAGCTTTTCAATTGAAAATTTACTTTCAAGCATCGCGCGTTGCTTTGTTAACCTGAGCAACGGCTGGCCGGCGGTTGACGAAACCAGATACCTAGGATGAAAAAAGTATCCAGATAAAAGAGCGCCACCGGGGATCTCGCACAAAATGCCGTCCGCGACTTTAGACATGGGATTTTCTTCTTGAATACTCGCAATCTGAACCTCATCTTCATCAAATATCTCATAGTGCGCTTTCCAAATCGAGCGAGTCCCTTTCCTTCTGACCGAACCAAATATCTCTCCATCGGCATCCGAAAAGCGATAGGTTGCAGACCAATCAATTATGCGATCTGCGTTCATCTCACACAAAATTTGAGATTTCGACTCATCGCCGTAAACCTTCACCGCTTCTTTGAGCTTAAATAATTTCTGTTTTACGTAACAAATAGATTGACCATCCGCGTCGCGTACAAATATTTGCGGCGCCAAGGCAACAATTTTAAAAGACAAACTGAGTGGATAGATCATGCGAAACTCTCCCAATTTAATTAGCGATCCAGTTATATCTACCAACGAAACAAAAAACGATCCAAAGGATGTATTTATAGGACTTCCGTCTAGGTCGATAAATATCACAACGTTTGCAGAGGAGATTGACTTAGCAGCAACTCGCAACGACCCCATCGTGTGGAATGTTGGGACCTTAGCTGCGAGCACCTCGCTGGCCGCCGCGTTCTATCCGAGAACCCAACCGCACATCGAAAATTACTAAATAAAGACTACCAAAATAAACTAACTCAGGTCCTCTGGCTTGTTTCCGCCTCTGGTTTGGCCTCTGTAAACTGCTTTCTTTATATTGGCTCAGTTGTTCAAAGTCCAAAACGCGGGACGAAACACACAAACTTAAAATTCAAGCAGAAGTACTGTTTGAGACATAGGGTCAAGCAAAGCAACGGAAATCCACCAAATTTTAGATATTGTCCCTTCCCACCGACTAAGAAGGGTTTCGTGTGTTTGATTGCCCAGATAACAAGAATTGACGATTTTGCCCGATAAATTCAGGTCTTAGCAAGTTCGACGAGAGATAATTAGCACAGGTCACCTAGCTTGGTAAGTCACAGAAGTGTTGGTTTCGGAATTGGATTCAGTCAAAGCGATCTTGGCAGACTCGGTTATCGCATCAAGAACTTCTATCATAGACCAATAATCAATTCTAACGCTCGTTTTCCAATTGCGCTCGCGTTGCTAACTCTTCTGTTAACTAATATCTTCTCCCGGCACCTTATTGGAAATCTCCCAGGGGCAAGAATATTCCAGTAATCAAAGGCCAAGCTCGGTTCAATTTTGCTCCGCCATGTTATTGGTGTTTTGGCCGACTTTATTTGGAGCCTCGAGTAGGCGCAAAACCCAATCTCGAACCGCAGCCTGCAATGCTTATGACGTACGCGGAAAACCAAAATTGACGTTGATCGTTTGTGCCAAAAGCATTGACGCCCCGCAATTTGATGCTCCGAAATAACAACCTGACCAACGATAAACCTTATTTTTGCCTTGACTCATATTCATTAATTTCGGGTTCAAGTGCCTTTAGCAGCTCCGGCAGTTGAGCCTCGTACCGTTTCCACTTGTTGCGGGAGGTTTTGTAAATTGGGCGTCGAACTTGCACGGAGCTTGCGGTACTTACTACGGGATCACTGTTGTGAAATTCAAGAACGCTTTGCTCCCAAGGAAGCCCAAGATGCTCGACCACCGACTTGATTATTTCTTCGGGCATATCCGTTAGGGTTTCGTAACACACATCGAAAACTGATTCAGGCACTACGGATCGCCAATGATTCATTAAACGGGAATAATTTCGATAGATGGCCGCTAGATACTCAACTTGCGATGTTTCGAATTGCAGCTTTTCGTCGCTGAAGGACTGAAAGTAACAGGAAAGGCAAACGTCTCGCGGATCTCGAATGCAATTGATTATGTGGGCGTTAGGAAACAACATTGTGATGAATCCGATGTGCAAATAATTCGCTGGCATTTTATCGATAAATCGCATTGGAAAATCAGCCCCGCCACCTTCCCCCAGATCATCAAAACTAGTGTATCGAGTCAACTGATCAACGTAGCCCTGGGCGCTGGCACGGATCCAGAAATCATCCAATGTCTTAAACATATCGCGCAAACGAACCTGGCTTGCGTCTCCAAAACGAGACGAAATCAGATCGCCGAGCGATTCGAGTTCGCCCACCGCTTCGACTGCAGAATGACGGGAAAGCATTTGCTGTAATAATGTCGTTCCACTTCGAGGCATTCCGACGATAAACACCGGCGCTGCGCTAGGGTTTCCGTTTTTAGAAAATTGTTCAATTTTCTCTCGCGTAAAGAATTCAACCAAGTCATCAACAACTGTTTCACGCCGGTCTTTAACAAAACGAAGCCCTTTGGCGTCGCCCAACGCATGAGTAGCGTCGGCTGCTTGCTTAAAGTGTTTAAAAGCTCTTGGGAAATCTTTCTGCGTTTCCAAATGAACGGCCATGGCAACATTCAGCCGATTCGATGCTACTAGATTCAAGTCGGGCATCTCTAAAAACGATCGCAGTGAACTTAATTGCGATTCGGCAAACTGATATTCGCCCATATTTACGAATTGGGACAACTGAAAATAGGCTTGTGGATTATCAGCATTGATCGCCAGAGCACGCCGAATATCTTCAATTGCGCCCAAAAAATCTCCACGAAACTGTTTCAACCTCGCCGTTTCATTGAGAACCTGAATTTCCGAAAAACCAAACTTGGATGCCGCATAAAAACTAATCAAGGCATCGTCGATTTTATTTTGCTTGCCGAGGGCAATGCCTTTTTGAAAAAATGCCGGACTGAATTCTGACGATAATTCAATTGCTTTGTCAGCCGACACCAAGGCCGACTCCTGCTCTTCCATCGAATTGAAGATCGACGCAAGATTTGAATAATACTCAGGATTAGCCGGATCAATTTCTATGGCATATTTTATCTGTTGCAACGCGTCATTGGAGTTTCCCATTTGATGGGCAATGAGACCCGCAAAATGCCAAGCCTCCGAATGGCGTGAGTCCTCGTTCAATACCGCGGCGTATCCAATCGCTGCGCCGGTTAGGTCGCCCGCCTGATGCTTCTGAACGGATTCGTCGAAAAGGGACTCAATATTTGACATGGCTGACAATCATTTAAATGCGTGACACCTTGACAAAATCGGCAAAAAGCTGCTTAACTCGTGGCGTTTTTTGAGAATTTGTTGCATTCCAAGAAAAACTGACCAGTGAGAGCAGATTCGAATTTCACCAAACATTGTTTTTCTGCGATTCCGTTGAATTTAACTGGAGGGATTGAAACTAACGTCTTGCCTAATGAAAAATTTGTGGTTGCTATGGTATATCGCATTCCTAACAACATTGATTGTTAAGTTTGGCACTGGGGATAGCATTCACCGCGAGGATGGTTGGTTAAATTGCGTGACCACTACAGATTTAGCAATCGTACGGAAGCAGGCCCAGACCTTCTGTTGGAATTGAATCCAAATCCATAGCTTGGCAGCGGTTTGAGTTTTTAGAAAATCATGCCAACACACCCGGATCTTGGTCGTATATAATTCTTAACAGCTTAAAGCATTTCATTGACGATCCATTAAAATCGCTTTTATTACGAATAACAACTGACTAATTCTTAAACTAGGTTTTATTGCGACTCAAATTCACGCTTCCGAGTCAAGAAAAAAGCAAATGCCCAACTCCAATATTTCGGATGATGACCTCCCTGTTAATCCCTATGCTGTGGACAAAGTAATTGACCCTCTAGAAGGTTCGAATCTTCCCGTTGGCGGATTTTCCATTTTGCAGGCTTTAGGTTGGATTTTTCTATTATTGATTTCTCCCATCGTCGGTGCGGTTGCTTTTTTTCTTACTTGCCTAGGCACCTTTGCAACGGGGTCAATAAGCTCAGAAATTACAGTCATACTCGTGTCCGGGCTAGTTGGTTTAGCTGGCATGATTGCATGCCTTTATGTTGGCGGGAAATCCCTAATTTCCGCATATAAACGAAAAGACTAATTGAGAATAACTGAACTTGGCCGGCGCGTTTACTTTGCGATTGTATCCCATGCACCAATACCGTGATCACAATTTCCTCGGCACGACAAAAAGCCTTTGCCCTCAGTGCCTATCACTGGTTGATGCCAAAATCATCACGAAGGGCAATCGAGTGTATTTTAGAAAGTTCTGCAAAGAACATGGATTCCGCGAGGACTTCGTCTGTAGCGACGCCAGTCATTTTGATCGAAACGAATTCACCTTACCTGGTAAACAACCCACAAAGTTTGGAATCCAACCAAAACTTGGCTGTCCTTATGACTGTGGGGTTTGCAGCGAACATGAGCAACACACCTGCATTGGTCTGTTGGAAATTACCTCGCATTGCAATCTGGAATGCCCCATCTGTTTTGCAGGCAGTGGACCAGGCGGGACTCACCTCACGGTCGAGCAATGCAAACGCGCGATAGATCGGCTTGTTGAGGTTGAAACACAACCCGAAATCTTGCAACTTTCGGGCGGTGAACCGACCATCCATCCCGATTTCGAAACCATTTTTCAATACGCTTGCGAACAGCCGATCGATATCGTGATGATCAACACGAATGGATTAAGAATTGCGAGGGATTCGAAATTTGTCGATTTTCTGGCTTCCCATCGAAAGCGATGCGAAGTTTATTTCCAATTCGATTCATTCGAAGACATTCAAACGGAAACCCTTCGGGGCGTATCGTTGGTAGAGACCAAGCTCAGAGCGATCAAACGCCTCGGAGAAATGGGGATCCGAACGACACTCGTTTGCACCCTTCAGGCGGGCGTCAACGATGAACAAATTGGCCCAATCACAGAATTCGCTCTTGAACGACCTTGGATTACCGGTGTGAGTTTTCAACCGACAACCTACACCGGGCGTTACTTCCTGCCTGATGAACTTGAAAACCGCATCACTTTCCCAGACATTCTTCACGGGCTTGAATCACAAACAGATGGAAAATGGAAGGCATCCGATTTCTCCCCGCTGCCTTGCGCTCACCCCAATGGTCACACGCTGGCATATACCTATCGGCGGTTTAAACCCGATCTTGAATTCACGCCACTCGCAAGATTCATTGATATCGAAAAACATATTGATTTGTTATCGGGGCGGATTACATTCGACCGACCAAGAGCCAAAGAGCTGATTTCTACCGTACTCGATTCATTTGGATGCGGACTTACCAATGCCAACCCATCCCAAATAGACAGTGCGTTAGGATTGTTCGCGCAGCATCTACAGTCGGGCAACTCTGGCTCAGACACACCGCAATCTAATTCAAACATCGTCTCACTGGCGAAAGAATTTCTTCATAGCGCTCTTAGCATGGAACTCGAGCCTGAGCATATGCTGAGGATAACCACTACTTCCTTTATGGATGCCTACAATTTTGATATTCGCCAACTGATGAAATCGTGCGTTCACCATATTCTTCCCTCCGGACACTTGATTCCCTTTTCGGCATACAATGTTCTCTATCGTGATGGGCATGTGCCACTCCCGGACCTTACCGCGCCACCTCAGTCTTCATTCGTTCCAATCGCCTGACACCGTGATCTGAGACTCTTTGCCGAGGATTTGACCAATTATTTGCCTATCTAGAATTTACTTTTGATCATCCATTAGCAACCGCGTTTTAGCGAACGTCAATTTTGTAAATGTTTTACCCTCTGTTTACCATTCTCGGCTGTATCGCTGGCCTCATCGTGTCGGCCTTCACTTCCAAATACACCGCTGAGCGAATTCAGCTTTCGAAACCGGATAAAGTTTTCATTGTGCTGTGCGGTTTCTGTTTCGCGATCATATTTGCTAAATTGCCATTCATCTTGTTATCAGAAGATGTGCTCCACAATGCCGGATCAATTTTGCTGAGTGGAAAGACGGTTCTACTGGGCCTTGTAGGAGGCTATTTTGGCGTCGAGTTAGGAAAATGGTTTCGTGGTGTTAAGACGAAAACAGGTGATTCCTTTGCGGTCCCGGTTGCCGTCGCGATTGGAGTCGGTCGCCTCGGATGTTTTTTTGGGGGGTGCTGTTATGGAGTTGAAACCAAACTTCCCTGGGGCGTTGTGTTTCCCAAAGTCGACCAACTCACCCGCCATCCCAATCAAATCTACGAAGCGGCTTTCCATCTATTGATGGCTATCATTCTGTACTGGATGTTGAAGAATAGCATTCTGCAGGGTCAGCTAATCAAGGTCTATTTTCTCGCCTATTTCGCGTTTCGTTTTCTCACGGAATTCTTGCGACCGGAGATCCACTGGACGGGCGGACTCTCTGCTTATCAATGGGCGATCGTCGTGTTGGTGCCAATTTTCATCGCACTGTGGTATCGCGATACGCGACATCCCTCAAACCCAACCAAGGCGACAACTTAAACCATCTTTAGCGAACGGATTAAGAGTTAGGAGGCAAGCCTGAAGGCTCGTAAACTTGGCACCGGCCTCTGACTCACGCTAAATTGCGTATTTTATTTATTTGAGTCCCCGCCCTTTGAGTTATTTCTAGGGCCAGGCTTCTGAATCACCATCGTCTTTCCACTCCGCCATTACGCGAAAGGAGATTAACGGGTGGCGAAAAGACGCGGGTGCGGTTGAGAACTGCCGCATCGATTCAAGGCGGCCTTCTGCCACCACCACAAATTCCATCGGTCGTGCCGAAAGGCTCCGTGTATCCACGGTTCTGGCAATCTGTTCATAGTAAGTCGGCTCCTGCGGCGATTGCACCCAATATTTCAATTCTACTTCAATCGCTCCAGCTAACACTTTACTTACATCGAATCGCACTGGACCAAGCGCGTCATCCGAAATCGGCCGAGTTTTCGGATCGCATTTGTCAAACACAACTTGCCAATCACAATCATCTAGGATGGGATCCAATTCTGATTTTCGATATCTTAATTTTATCCCGCCCTGGCTGTTTTCCCGCAACAGGTGTAGACAATTCCCAATCGACGCATTCCGAATCCCCTTAGGAAACTGGTAACGATAAGAAACCCAACCGGGTTGTCCACAAATAATCGATCGCAAATATGTTGTTTGTCCGTCTGCCTCCAATGACGACAGAAGATTATCGCTGTCGTGATAAAAGTCATTCATTCCCGAGGCCATATTGGAGCGGTGAACAAAGATGTCAGACTGGCCCCCGCCCATAATTTGATAGGATCGCTCATGCGGCATCTCAATACGGTCCGTGTAGCTAACGATCCCATCTGGCTTAGGTGCTTTAATCGTGTAACCGTCTGTCCATTCCCAAGATTGACCGTACACCCCACTGATCAAGGGGAGAGTCGTGGGATTTTGTTGACCCGGCAACTGACCGTTACTCAAATTAAGAAACGCATCGCTAAGATCGTCTATCGGTACTCCATCGATAAAATGGTGTTTTCCGTAAATCGCATAGCAAAGTTGATTCCTTGAAATTGGCGTATACTGAAGGCCATTTGGACAGTTTTTAGTCAGCTTTTTACAGAACTCATTTACATCAGCGTAAGTGATATTAGAAATCACTTCCTCGTTATCGGGGACCTCGGCTTCTATTCCCATGATTGCGTGATAGTGTTTCGAAGAAACGAGATCTTCCATAATCAGCCAGCGATCGCTGGGATTATAATTTGACCAACCAAGGTTTTCCGAAAGCTCAGGGTATTCCTTAGCGAAGGCCTCCTTCTCCTCTCGCCCCGCGTTGCCAAGTTGAACCTGAACGAAGTGAATCCCTTCATAATTTTCAAAATGCTGCTCATCAATCCACTTGCCTTTTTGTGGCTTAACAACTTCGACCTCCGTCGATGGATTTTCGACAGCCTGTTGGGCAGAGTCGCCTCTTAGCAGATAAGCCCCCCCCACAGAAAGGCAGACAACCACCACCCAAACCAATGGATTAATTAGCCAACTACTGAAATCCCGAAATCTATTCGGAGATTGGCTTTGTGTTGGAACTAATAATGGAATCGTGGAATTATTAAGCTCAGGTAAACAAACATCTGCGAATGCATTTTCAATTGCCACTCCGAAACTCTTTGCATTCTCATACCGGCCACTTGGTTCCCGACAAAGACCCTTCAGCAATACATCCTTTAGATTTGGATCAATTGACGGATTTGCCCGCAAACCATCCGGGCCCTTTAAAAGCTGTCGCGATAAGTCGTCGAGATCACGGGCTTCAAATGGATGAGTCCCCGTGAAAAGTAAACAGGCAATCTCAGCTAACGCGAACAGATCAGTCTTAGTCGATAGGGACGCCCCTTCCATTTGTTCTGGAGCCATATAAAGCGGAGTCCCAGCAAGCGTAACTTTCTCAGCATCCACCGCTGGGTTAATTGCTAGACCAAAATCAAGAATCTTTAGGTCGCGTGTTTTCTCGTTGATCATCACGTTTCCAGGCTTTAGATCACGATGGATAATTCCCGTCTCATGAATGGCATCCAACCCTAAAACTAACTCACTAAAAATAGAAATTCGAGATCGGAGCGTCGCCAACCCAAAATCGTTGTGATCCAGCCAATCCTGCAGCGTTCCTCCTTCAAACCACTCCATTACAAAAAATACAAGTATTGAATCTTGGTCTGCAGAAACGTGATACACATCGATAACGTTCTTATGGTCTATCGAGGTCGCCAACCTTGCTTCACTTAGAAATCGACTTTTAGAACTTGCCTCACTCGCAATCGACGGCGATAGTACTTTTATTGCGACTTGCCGACAGAGAATTTCATCCCACCCCTCGAAGACAAAGCCCGTCGCCCCCGTTGCGATCAATTTTCGAAACGAAAACCCCCTCAGAATGGCAATTTCATCTGAACCCGACGTGCCATGAGTTTCCGAAAGGTAGTGGAGTAGGCTCGCAGAGGAATCTTTGCGACTTCCCTCACCCAATGTTGTCAAAAGTAAGTCAAATAAACTCTTATCCGATGACTGACTTTTGATTAGATCTTGCTCTTTTTTCAAAGAGATAAGGGTCTCAAGTTCCTCGACTATATCTGGATCACTGAGATTTAGCGTCGAAATGATTTCCTGCCGCTGAGCGTCCGTACTCGCCTCTTCTACGTTATTAAATGCGGTTTCGAGTCGCTTAAAGTACGTAGAGTCCATGCTTGTAATCTCGTTCACCGAATTAGTTGATTGCAAGGCCGCTTGTCGAACAAAATTTGTCGAACGGAGGCCCCCCTCTAGGAACGGCACAGTAAACTTCGCGCACCGCTTTCGTTAACAATAGTGCGTAAACGGGGCCCAAAGAATCCCAGAAAAATCGGAATTTTTCAATTCAACGAAAAATAAATGCCGCATCAGCACTCATTATCTCAAACCGGACAGTCAACCCGGCTCGCTAACCAAGCTTTACAAAAAGACCATTTCCGAAAGGCAGTCGCTCTCGCCATTCCAAGTATTTCCGCCGACTCCTCAATTGATTTTCCCTCGAAAACCCGCAATCGAACCAATTGAGCATTTTCCGGCATCGTCGCCTGCATTAATAAAACGGCCTCTTCAAGAGCGACGATAAATTCGTCCGCCTCTTGGAGCTTTAACAGTGTGGAATTATCAACCAGACTGTGAGTCGCATTTCTTTCAGATTTTTTCCGAGAAATGCGTGACCTGCCGCGGTCGATTAGAATCTGCTTCATATTTCGAGACGCATAACGAAACTGCGGAGATTCGTTTAACTCATCCACTCGCTCTTGGGGAGAGAACCTCGACTTAATGGATTTTAGAAACCACTCGTGAACTAGGCCTGTAGCCGTAAGTGTGCTGGTCATTTCGCGGCGAATCAATCCATTGGCAATATTCTTTAGACGGGAATAATCGTCATCGCTGAAGCTTAAATCGCGTCCGCTTGAAGGCCTATCACTTTTGGTTTCATAAAGAGAGCTCATATTTTGAACAACCCGCCTGTGGCTTCATTGGAATTTATCTAAATCAGACGCTCACTTAAAAGCAGAGCCGTCACTGAACAAAACAATCATTTCCTTCGCCTTTTTTCTAAGTCGCTAGTTTAGTCAAAATAATATCTCAATAAAGTCTCAAACGTAGTAATTTAAGGAATTTAGTAAACGTCCAGCTCGATGAACACAAAAGGGGAAAGAAATAAAAAGACGGCACTTACTCGAAAATGCCGTTCAATCTTTTTGCGTAATGTTTAACCCCATGCCTGTATTATTGACAGTCTTTAAACACCAATGCCATTAGCTTGTTGGTTTCAGTTCGATCGGAGAGCACAACTACGGTAGAAAGCGCCGTTCAATTAATTTCGCCCGAGTCGAAAGATTTACCAGAAGTCAATCGCTTGATTTTATTGGCGAGTGCCAACTCCCCGGTTAATGCGACCAACTCGATGGTTTCTTGATAACTCAAGTCACGATGGCGATCATCCACAAATAATACAGAGGGGCCTGGGCCAACCGCATTTGCTTTTTGAATTGCAGATACAAGCATATATTCAATCGCAATTTTGATGCCGTCGTTCGGATCATCCCCTGTTGTCTTACTGGTTGTAGAATTTTTATTCTCCTGATCCAAAAATTCTGGCTAAAAATCATTATTCATATTCATAGCCGTGCTCAGCGGGAGTGTCATCATGCAAAACTTTCCATTGCTGGTAATGCACCATACTCCCCCCGCCTTAATGCACTTTCTTCTTCCACCAATACCGAAATCTCCATCTCCATCTCCATCACCTTCATCTGAATCAGCAACTGGCTGAATCATTGTCTCTTGGTCAACTGAATTTCGACTCTCAACTTGATTCGCAATCAATCTATTTCTGCCTGATTCCGTTTGTGATTGGCTTTTTTCATTTGCGTCAATTTTTTCCTAACGTCCTTTCCTTGGCCGACTGGGCGGACAGTCCGATTGAACAGCTAATAGACCAATTGCGATCACAACGGCGTAAAGAAATGGAAATTTCACAGCGGAGTGCTCCAAATATTAGGAAGTGGTTTACTAGCGAGAAAAATTTCGACCCAACCTTCGCCCTTTGCAAAATTCGGGACACGAGTAGAACTGGTGTCTTTTAGAGAGTCTGGACAACCAATTTTCTAAATATCCTCTCATAAGTCTCATAATAAACCCAAAGTCTTGTATTGAGACGCGTTGGAAACAGTTGTCTGACGAGAAAATATCATGGAACCGCCGCAAAGGATATTTATTCCAAATTCAAACAATCGATGGTAAACTCGTGCAGTCGATTTTCCTCTCCGCAAGATTGTATGATCCGATTTCTTCCATTGGCTTTGGCCAGTCCCGCCATTCCAAAACAATACAAAATCCTGCGTAAATTTGAGCACAGACTCCCATCCATATCGTCTCTCGGACGACGAAGCGTTTCCGATCCCAATAGCTGTTGGTACAATTTCACTGTAACGTCGTAGAAATACCAATCACTTAATTTGCCACGGGCAATTTGGAAATCTGTCTTCCATAACCTAATTGGTTGGTTGTTTTCCTTTGTCAGTGAAATCGCTCGTCCAATTTTGCGTGCTCGGTACTACGATCCACTCTCAACGATCTGTTAATCGGTTACGTTCGGACAAACATCTGTTAAACCAATTGCGTACGCGAACCAACTATAAATTTGTCCGAACCCTCGATCCCCAATGAATTATTTTCGATTCATTGGGGACGCCATCGATAAAACTATCTAACCAAGATGTTGGCGGTAATTCACAGGGCAACTCAAATTCTCATATCAACTCAATTAGTTTCAATTTGAGACATTGATCGCAAATTGAGAAAGAATCAGCATTGAAATCCGACAAAGATCCGATTTTCTTCGTTTATTTGAGTCCGGCACACCATTTGCACCTAGGGAAGCACCACTCTAAATCGCTTCCAATCGAATAGGATTTACTTATGAATCGCGCTACCTTTTTAAGTCTGGCTTGTACGCTAATTTTTTCACTCGCCCCACTGACAATCCAAGCTCAGGAGAAGACGCAGGACCGGATTAAGAATGGAACCGTTAAGTTTTTTAACGACACCAAAGGATTCGGATTTGTCAGCAACGGCGACGAGGTTACAGCAGAGATGACCGCAAGAGGCAATGGAACCGTCAAGTTTTTTAACGACACCAAAGGATTCGGATTTGTCAGCAACGGCGACGAGGTTACAGCAGAGATGACCGCAAGAGGCAATGGAACCGTCAAGTTTTTTAACGACACCAAAGGATTCGGATTTATCAGCAACGTCCCAGGAATGGATG
>JAPKBL010000006.1 GCA_028823415.1 Mariniblastus sp. | reverse complement strand
CAACTTGCGTTTTCATTCCCTCACTACCAGCGGAAATACCAGCGGAAATACCAGCTGAGCCAAGCTTGACTTCCAGTCCTTCCACTGGCGACTTATCATCCGATTCATCCAGTAGTCGCGCGATCCCCCAATCCATGACGTAGACCTCACCGTATGCGCCGATCATTAAATTATCAGGCTTCAAATCACGGTGAATCACTCCCCGGCTGTGACTGTAAGAAATCGCATCGCAGACCCGCAAAAAATGTTCGATGCGTGCAATCTGGCCATGCCGCTCATGGTCATAATCAGGCGTACCCAACACCAATGAGCATTGCTCAATGTACCCACCAAAGGTATCCCCGCGGATCAACTTCATCGTGAGTGCCGGGCTCCCCTTATCCGTTTCCTCCAATCCATAGACGGGAACAACATTGGGATGAGAAAGTTGCGCGGTAACCTGCGCTTCGCGCACAAAACGTGCTAGACCAACGTCGGCTTCACTCGAAAGTACTTTCACCGCAACTTCGCGATTTAACATACCGTCGCGGGCAGCAAACACTTCCCCCATCCCACCTTTCCCTAGTTTCGAAACAAGGGAAAAACGCCCTTCCAGCGGACGAATGGCATCCACGGAGGCCCCGGCAAGTTCAGCTAAATTCGCATTCGAGGTATCACCGAGGCGAGGTGAAACCGTCACCGCTTGCAGGTCGGTGGGTGAAGCAGCCAGTGTCTGATCGGAATTATCTTCTGTATTACTCACAAATTTCTCAAATCATTCGACGCTTCAAAAAAAGCATCACAAAAATCGGTAACCAAAGCCAAGGACTCTCTAGAACCGACATCTTGAAGCCCCAGCCAAAAATTGTCAAACAATCCTCCAGCATCCGGTAAAATTCCAGCCAGCCCTCAACACACTCAAGCCGATAGCCTTACTAACCGCACAAACCTAAATATCGAAAATGATGCATAAAAACATCAAGTTGATGCACCAATTAGCGAGGCAGTTAACCCATTGCTTTAAATCAGAATCAATAGTTTTAGGCTAGATATGCTTCCCAATTAAGTCACGAACAGCAAAATCACAATCATGGTCAATCAAAACACCTTTTCAACATCGACTAGTGAAAATGCCTCGGTACCCTCGGATCCGACCAGCTCGCAGCCAGCTTCAAATTTGATTGACAATCCGGAGAAGGATTCAAAACTCGCACTTTTATTTGCGATTTGGTGTGCGATCGCTATTCTGCTATCCGCGTTTCTTGTATTTCAAATACAACCTGTCTTCTCCAAGATGATTCTGCCATGGTTTGGTGGCGGCCCAGCTGTTTGGACGGCCTGCATGATGTTCTTCCAGCTAACCCTGTTGGCAGGGTATGCCTACGCCTACTCAATCAATCGACTGCTATCGATTCGAGGCCAGGCGATCGCCCACCTCGTGTTGGTAGTTGCAGCACTTCTCTTTCTCCCAATCATCCCCGCAAATTCAGCTAAACCCATAGACGGCACCTATCCAACGCTTCGCATACTCTGGGTCTTAATTTCCACCATCGGATTGCCATATTTTCTACTGTCCGCTACTGCACCACTCTTCCAGGCCTGGTACGCAGCAAAATTGCCAGGAAGAATCCCCTACCGTTTGTACGCTTTGTCTAACGTGGGATCTTTAGTGGCCCTCTTGAGTTTTCCATTTGTCATTGAACCGACAATGAACAGTGAATTGCAAGCGTATGCCTGGTCAGCCGGGTTCATCACGTTTGGGATCTTTACGGGCCTGCTAACGATCGTAATTTACCGAACAAAAAATCAACCGTTAATTCCCGTGCCCGAAGCGTTATTGACCGCCAGCGAAGAAGCCAGCTCAACAGATGCCACTCCCAAGAACTGGCTCAAATGGATGTCTCTTTCTGCCATCGGCTCATTCGCTTTACTTTCAATTTCAAATCATCTCAGTCAGGAACTTACCGTCTCGCCGTTGATGTGGGTTTTGCCGTTAAGCCTGTACCTGATTACATTTATTATTAATTTTGACCGGCCTCAATGGTATCACCGCCGGGCCTGGGCGGTCGCGAGCATAATTGGAATTTTCGCTTTTGCTTTTTTGAAAAACGAGATTTACAAAACAGTTGACCGGTGGTTTGATTCCGCGGGTATCGCATTTGCAGTTGGGGACTATGAATATGACGTTATCGTCCAATCCGGTTTTTCGTTACTCTCACTGTTTCTGATCTGCATGATCGCCCACGGCGAGCTAGTGCGAATTAAACCCGCTGCCAATCGCCTGACCAGTTTCTACATGGCAATGGCAACCGGAGGGGCCGTTGGAGGCATGACCGTCGCTGTCCTTTGCCCCTACCTGTTCAAAACCTTTTTCGAAACTCCACTGACCTTAGTGATTGGACTGGCGCTGGCCGTTTACATCATTTTGCCTGCCAGCATCAAAACTAATCTCTTTTCCCCGGTCATCCAAAAAGCAGCTTCCACCAGTGCCGGCTTAATTCGTGTCGGCCTAATTGGTGCCGGCTTAATTCTTTTTGGAATGGGTTCAGCCTTAATTCTCTATGGAACTTGGAGTCACGCCAATGCGGACACATTAATTGAAACTCGCAACTTTTATGGCACCCTCCGCGTTGACTTGGAAAACAGCAACAACCAGGAAAAGCTCGGCCACGGACTCTATCATGGAAATACTTTTCATGGGTTCCAGTATATCGATAAAAAATTAGTTAACGAACCAACGACTTACTACTCACGATCCAGTGGCGTCGGAAACGCGATTGAGTTTCTAAAGAATCATAAGAAATCAATTCGAGTTGGAATCGTCGGACTTGGAACGGGGACCACTGCGGCCTACGGACGACCCGGTGATTATTTTCATTTTTATGAAATCAATCCAGCAGTCATCAACATCGCCAAGAATACATTTTCATATCTAAAAAACTGTCTCTCAACAGTCGACATCACGCTCGCCGATGCAAGAATTGCAATGGAGCGTGAGGGAAATCAAAAATACGACCTGATCGTCCTAGACGCCTTCAGTGGCGACGGCATTCCCGCTCACCTGTTAACCATTGAAGCTTTTGACGTATATAAAAAACACCTCGCGGCCGACGGAATTATCGCCGTACATGTCAGCAACCGCTATTTAAACCTATTCCCCGTCGTGGCCGGAACTGCAAACCACCATGATTTTGAAATGGTCTACATCGAGTACATTCCCAGCGACGAAAGCGGAATGGAGGAATCGTCATCCGACTGGATGCTGCTTACAAACAATCAAGATTTCATTCAGGATGAATTAATTCAAGAACTTTCCCAGGATCCACGCCAGTGGTATGCCCTTCCCATTACATGGACCGATCAATACAGCAACCTCATTGAGGTGATGAAATAATTGATCAATCGTATCTGGTCGCTGAAAAAACATTAAAACAAGAATCTCCATCGAAGCGACTGGTTCGATGGTCAGCACGAGAATCCAATAACGCCAGACTGGGCGAGGCAAACAAGCCGCCAGCTCAAATCCTGCTAGACCTTGAGACCAATTTTCCTTCTCTGTCTAAGCTCGCGACGCCCAAGCTCTAAGCGATTTCGTGCAGGCACTCATGGTTTTCTCCAAGCGATCTTTCGAGGCCTCTCTCAGCCACCAATTGAGGCGATGCGATGACTCCCGCGTTCGGAGAGTGCCGTCCCCCGCCATCACGACTTCAAAGGGTTTGTGTCTTTCTTCTTACACTGCGTAAAAAGGCTTGCGCTCGTCACTGGCAAATCAAGTTATGTTAGGATAAGCTCTCGCGTCAACGCTAGTTTTTGAAGACTGAAATGAATCTCACAGACATCAAAAAATTCAATGATGACTTGCGAGCCGCAATCCTTGTCAGCTCCCCGATTTTCGAAAGTACGGACGCCAGCCTTGAAAATCAGCTTGAACATCTTGAATCGACCGAGGAGGTTCTGCTCAATGCGTGGCTCTCAAACGAGCAACCTGGCAGCCTCGAACTGGGCATTCCAGCGGAGGCGCGGATTTCGCCTGAAGGGCAAACTTGCCAGTTCTTAAATACGCGTTATCGAGCAGCAGTGCGGGCGTTTGATCATCTCCGTGAGACTCCTCCCATCTTGGACGGTCTGGCTGTGAAAAACATTGCTCAAGCCGAAATCAACCAAGTTACACGTAAACCGATGCTTTACCTTTGTTTAGTTCTGGCAACCACCCTGGTTAGTCTTTTGGCGTTTAAGATGCTGGTTCTGACCGCAGTCGACAATTTACGAGCAGACATCGCATTGGCGAGTCACCAGATACCGCCTCCAAGATTTGACAGTTCCCCCCTGCAAAATGTTTTACTTTTAGCGGTGTCTGTTTTGATCATCCTTTTCATTGGCTGGTTAGTCTTTGGCGGCATCCATCAATTAACCATGCGGATCGGTGGATCCCAATACATTAATTTTCGAACTTCCGGAACCGTCATCGACTTGGCAAGACGCCTTATCGATCAAAATCTGGATGCAGACGAGGCAGTTTCGATCAGCATGGATCTGAGCGGTCTCGACACCACATTCCGGGGCAAGCTCAAAAAAGCGTTTGCAGCCTCAACCGATGACCAATACCTCGCGTCAACCGGTGCGTACTATACGGCCGCGGCAGAGCTCAAATTCGACAACCTGGCCAATGAACGCACGCGAATTGTTGTTGTCAGTATCGGAGGCTCCATCGCCGCGGCATCGCTGATGTTATTTTGCATTCCTCCTTTAATTGCCGTCGTTCAAGATCTCATGCGAGCGGTGTATTAAAAAATGGACCAAAAAAAGCAAACGGATCCAGTTTACAAGACTCTGAAAACGAGATGGCGAGAGGTGTACGAAATAAAATCCGAATTTGCCAAGGTGTTTACGGAGTTATCGCAGGAAACCGATGGGACTATCAAAAACAATCTCGTGCAAATCGCAGCGTGGTTTAATGGCAACGCCGAATTTGAAGAACTGCTGGAGCGCCCTGAAATCCTTGCAGCGTGCGGCTCGGTCTTAAAATCAGACGAGGGAACCATTGAATCAACACTGGCCGAACAAAGTGCCCGCGCTGGATTTTTTCAAATCGTTAACAATTCCCTGGCGCGGCCGCAGATCATGAAGCTTTTGCCACTTCGCTTGACTCTCTTGATCGCCGCCGGAACACTGCTGATTCTATTCAGTATTTTCATTGCCCCAGAATTTCATGACATCTTGCGTGATTTTGGGATGCAGCTCCCCACCCTGACGCTTGCTGTATTTGCGGTTACAGATTTGATCAGTGCAATCTGGTGGTTACTTCCCGCCGCAGTGATTGGGTTACTCATGGGTAATCTTATCTGGTGTCACTCGGCAACAGGAAAAAAGTCCATGTCGAGTAACTGGGTTGACCATCAACTAAAAAATAGCCGCGGAGATTTAGGGGATTGGTGTTGGCATACGGCTATGCTGCTGGAGCTTGGATTATCTCCTGAATTCGCGTATCAAATAGCGGGGAAGTCGGCAGCAAAATCCTGGATTTCGCGCTGGAGCGTTCGACTCCCCAAATACCTAAAATCAGATGCGTTAGCCTTCGAAAACGAGTGGTTGCTTAACGACCCATACGACCTAATCAACCAGGCAATCCTCACGCCAACTCGCCAAGGCAAGATTGTCCTTTTTCATGAAATTTCAAATTACTATTGGGCTCGCAGTCGGACGACGAGTCAGTGGTGGATCCAGCTTATTTTCAATATACTTTTTTGGCTGCTCGGCCTGATTACAGTCCTTATGCTCCTCGCCATTGGACTGCCCTTAATTGGTCTTTTAA
Source organism: Mariniblastus sp. (assembly GCA_028823415.1). GTDB lineage: Bacteria > Planctomycetota > Planctomycetia > Pirellulales > Pirellulaceae > Mariniblastus. The sequence continues at coordinate 77,503 of JAPKBL010000006.1, read as the reverse complement.
ATCTCTTTGTTTAGTCGTTTCGAAATCACTGAATGCTCGATGAACCCATCCCCTGCCAATTCTGAAGAACGCAATCGGCCCTCCGCAGGGTTCGATCGCTCGACGATCGATTCGCTAGTCTCCCAGTGCGCTCCCAATCAATTAGCACTCCTTAGACTATTGGCCGTCGTCGATCAGCATCGAATGGAGTTGCTTCCGCTGCTATGTAGTTTTGGAATGGAATTATCCACTTTCGACCGGGCTCGCGTCTCTAAATTTTCAGGGCAGGTAGAATCAGGCACGCCTTATATTGAAGCACTGACTCGCACGCAAGAAATATTACCCAACGATTGCGTATTAGCCCTTCAATTGGCTGAGCAAGAAAATATACTTCCTCAATTTTTCACTGCAATTTTAGAACACTCCACTTCCATCCAATTACAATCCTACAACCCGGCCGAAAGTGAATCGGCGAGAATCATTCGATTGATTTTTCGGATCTTGCTTATTGGAATTCTATTCACTTTTTTCTCATTAACAATTATCCCTGAATTGGAAATGATCATACAGGAATACGGAGTCGAACCTCCGAAGAGTTTGTTATGGTTAACTGAATTTTCAAATTACGCCCGCAGCTTCTTCTGGATTGCCGCACCGATTCTATTTTTGATTTCCCTCCCATTTTGGTTTAGTTTAGGACGTGCCTACCTTCGCACTTGGAACCCAATGCGCTGGCGAAAACCTGTTTATTCGTCGCAAATGAAAACCCGAACCACATTAGCACTGCTGAATTCTCGTCGGCAAAACGACCCTCTAGGCAGTAATTCGTTATTGGCGATTTCCGACAGAGTCAGTCCGGAAATTGCCGAACTGATCTCGGGAATGCCACTGAATTCGAATTCGTGGGAAGACTGCCAGAACGAAGAAAAACTATCGAAACAGGAATTCGACGCGCTGCGGATGACGACCCAACAAACGATGCAATCGTGGCTACTCCGTTGGTCAGGAAAACAAATTCAACTTCGAATGGATCGCCGGCGATCCATCACTATTCAGACCCTGATCACAACTATCGACATTTGCATCGCTGTAATCATCATCGCATTCGTTAACACCATTTTCCTGTACTACCTCGAAATGCTTGCAGCGATGGGCTAAACCGATCGGTCTAATACCATGCTAAAAATCAAAAAATCAAGATACTTGGGAATTAAAAACACCCTGATCTGCCGGCAAGGTGTCTCGTCGGTCGAACTGTTAGTGTCCGCCATCGTTCTCATCAGCGTTATAACTTTCTTCACAACCTGTAGTTTTCAAATTCATTTGATCTGGAAAGATATTCGCCATCAGAGAATTGGAATGGGAGAATTAAACAATCAACTCGAATCGATCACTCTGTTGACGAAAACTGAGGCCCGCGCTGCGTTGAGTAACCTGACCCCCTCAGCCACCTGTGAGAACTCCCTCCGAGCACCTCGACTCCAAGGCGAATTGAGGGAAGATTCGCTGGGAACGAGAGTCACACTCCAGCTTAACTGGGACAAGCGACACAAAGGCAAACCACTTGAACTTTCCGGATGGCTCCAGGAATCCGACCCCTCCCCCGCTAAAACTGAGAGCCAGGCCCAAATCTCCCTTGCTCAGCCCTTTCGCGCCCATGCAAGCCGCCAGTGGGCAAGTCCGAACCGTTTGCATGCCGGACTTCCCGGACTTGGAAAGGAGCCACTCTAATGCGAACTTCGACAACGCGCCGCGGAATTTCGCTAATCCAATTGGTTCTATTGATGCCTCTGGTGTTGACTTTATTACTGATGGCAACGACTTGGATTCACCAGACGATGACGTTCTCCTCGGCGATCAAGAAACGACAATCACAACATCTCAATTTGACGAGGCTCGCATCTCAATTCAGGCGCGACGTTCAGCAATGCCAATCGATCACGGCAGTGAATGGCCAACAACTACGACTTCAAAATGCCAATGCAACAGAAATTCAATACACGATTGATAAGCAATCCGTTCAGTTCCAACTGACCAGCGATGGCAAATTAATCCAGCAAGACCAATTTCGACTCGCTCTGGGATCAGACGCAGCATTTCATACCTCCGAGTTGCCCAAGTGGATCTCTCTGGTCGTCACGCGTTCGCCCCACATCAACCGGCGACCAAGTCCCGAGAAAACCCAAATGGATGGCCCGACGATCACGGAGCTCCATGTCCGTTCCAGTCCTAATCGCTGGGGGGATAGCGTGTCACTGAACGCAGCTCAATCCGGAGGAGAAACCAAATGAATTCAAAAACCGGTCGATCGCGTCGAGGTACGGTTTTAATTGCCGTTCTCGTCTGCATGGGATTTACTATGTCAATCCTATTGGGATGCGTGCACATGAGCCTAAGCATGCGACGTGGCCTTCGTCAGGACAAACAAATGGATCAGACGCACTGGCTGCTCGAAGCAGGCGCGCGAAAAGGATTGCAAAGTGCGCGATTCAATGAAAATTATCAGGGAGAATCTGTGACCCTTGACCGACCGCTGGCGAATCTCGACCGCGCGGTGATTGAAATCAAGATACTGCCGGCGCTGGATCTCGAAAAAGACAAACGTTTAAAAGTCACAGCCACCATCCAGCTAAACTCATCAAACCCTGAAACCATTACGATGCGGTCTATCACATTGCAATTACCCGATCAGACGATTAAACGATTAAACGATTAACCGATTAACCGAGACAAACACAAAATCAAAATTCAGCCCAGTTATTTAGAATAACGAACGACTGAGTAAGCCAAGATTGATTAAAAGGAAAATAAGATGTCACCTTTATCGAATTCATACGAAAAGACTAATAACCGCGACGCTTTCACGCTTGTTGAGTTACTCGTTGTTATCGCCATCATCGGAATATTGATTGGCATGTTACTACCTGCCGTTCAACAGGTACGCGAGGCAGCCCGCCGTACTGTCTGCACCAACCACCTGGCACAGCTCGGGATCGCCTTGCACAACTACGAATTTGGGCACGAGCACCTTCCTCCCGGGGTCACCAACCCCACTGGTCCGATTCTTTCTCAACCGGTTGGGCAACACGTTGGATTTCTTGTGGATCTGCTGCCGTATATTGAACAGACTGGGATCGCAAATCATTTTGATAACTCGCTCGGCACCTATGCCGCTGCGAATGCGGCGGCGCGTCAACAAAGCGTAGCGATTTACCTTTGCCCCTCAAATTACCCTGACATGAATACTCTTGCCACGGCGGCTCTGACCAACTACGCCGGGTGCCACAACAGCACCGAAGCACCGATCGACACAGACAATAATGGCTTGCTATTTCTCAATAGTAAAATTAACTATAGCGATATTCACGATGGAAGCAGCAACACAATTCTCGTGGGAGAATTTCTGCCTTGGCCCAATAGCCTCGGCTGGGCATCGGGAACCCGCTCATCGCTTCGCAACACGAGCAGCATTAAAAGTTCCAACTCCGCCATCGGGGGAGCTCCCGGGACACCTCCAGTCAATCTCCAAGAGGTCGGCGGCTTTGGCAGCAAGCACGCAGGTATCTTGAGTAACTTCTGTTTCGGTGACGGGAGCGTTCATTCAATTACACCATCAATCGACCCGATAATTTTTGAAAATCTGGGCAATCGCGCCGATGGCGCAATGATGGGCGGATCCAACTTTTAATAACAGCGACTCCTGCAAGCAAAAAACCTGCCTTGGAGGGAACAATGATTAGGGTTGCTCAATCGCTTCAGTTGACTGGAAATTCAAAGAATCAAGAATATCTTGCGTCATGAGTACGCACTGGTTCCTGCCGCTGGCCTTAGCTCGATAAAGGCACTTATCAGCCATTTCAAATAACTCAACAACCGACTGAGCGTTAGCAAATTCGGTCGATACTACGCCGACCGAAATCGTCAATCGAATCACTTTGTCATCCGTTTTTAATGGATTGTGCTCGACTAACTCACGCAGTCGCTGAGCCACCGCTAACGACATTTCCTGATTACAGTCGCTCAAAGTGACGATAAACTCCTCGCCACCATAGCGATAGACATTGTCGTATTCACGCAAGACACTCGTCAGCAGTTTTGCAATGTGAATCAATGCTTCATCACCGATTTGATGCCCGTAGGAATCATTGCACTCTTTGAAGTAGTCAATATCGACAACGAGCAATGAGTAAAAACTCTTCACACGACAACACCTTGCAAACGCCTGGCTGGATTGCTCTTCATAGGCTCGCCGATTAAGCACGTCCGTCAACGGATCGCGGTAAACCGTCGTTCTCAATTTTTCATTCTCAGCGGCGATTTTCTGCTGAGCCTTTACGTGTGAAATTGAAATTTCGGTCATCTTAGCTTTCGCCGCTAACTCGATCTCTCGCAGAGACATCGTGGTGCCGTCGTGGCGAAAACTCAAGAGTTCTGCATAATCAATCCATTTCGTCTGAGCGGCGGCAAACAAAACCTCTAGTGCCTCTTCATTGATTGCTAGTTCCCCGTGAAACTGTTGTTTACACGACTGCACTTGCTCTAATGTTGCATCGGTCGCACTAAATAGATTCGCCAACTGCCATGACAAATCAGCTTGTCTCCGCTGCTTTCCGGATTGATCCAGATTGATATCTTTGACAAATTGAACGACCGCTTCTGGAAAATTCCAACGGTTTAAAATCTCGGCCCCAACTTCGAAACGATTAAATCCCAACAATTTGTTTTCGTGCTTAATCACAGATTCGATGGAGTTGACCTTGGGACCGGTCAACGCGTCGGCAGGGGTTTGGCGATAAATGGCAATTTCGCCAATATTTGTCATCAAACCAGCGAGAAAACTCTCATCCGGATTCATTTGGGTCAAATGAGAAATCGATTGGGTTGAAACAGCAAGTGCCAAAGATTTTGTCCAGAACGCCGAGTAATCAAAACCGCCGTCTTCTTCCGAAACGTTGAATAACGAGAAAGAAAGGGCAAGCATACGCACGGCCCCCATCCCGAGCATGACGATCGCGCCATCGAGCGTTTCGATAGGTCGCGCAGCCTGAATCAACGGGGAATTACAATAAGAGACAATCTTAGCCGTCAGGGCAGGGTCCACCTGAATGACTTTTGCGATGTCTTTTAACGCCACATCGGGATCGTCAAACAATTCAAGAAGTTTCACCGCGACCGAAGGTGGACTTGGAAGATCCTCGATGTTTAATTTTTTCAGCTGAGTGGATTCCATGAAAATAACCTTTGGAATATCTCATCTTGCTAAGTTTTGGATGAGACTAATATCTGTTGAGCAAAACAACTGTCTAGGTCACACAGCATCGGGCCAAAAACTCAATCTGTGTACCGTAATCTGTGTACCGCAATTAACGCCTACTGAACTACTGATGGGGCTTCCTGCTCAAGCTTGACAATCCATCCGGGAAACACTGCCGCTCAGCGAACACTCTTTCCCTAACACTCTTTCCATAAATGTAATCGATTAAATTTGCGTTACCTTGCGGGCAAGGTAACCGCAAACCGGAAAGAACCTTTGTGGATGCAAAAAACTCAAACGGTCCTGTCGGTTAACCCGAAGGGGAGGTTGCATTCCATTAGGCATCGATCCGATGTTGAATAAAAGCATCAATTCACTCATGCCCAGCTCCTTAGGGATTCTGAGACTGCGTCTTATCGATCCGTGAAATGACAAATGAAATCCGCGGGCGAGTCGAGTTCGAAAAGAGCCACGGTTTCGCGGAAACGTTCATTCGTAATTTGACAGCCTCACTTAACCTGAAACTCGTATCCATCTGATTGCGAATGGCTTCCGCGGTGTCCATCGCCTCCACCAAACACCCCTTCGACGGCATCCGCGCCCAAACTACGATTTCCAACGAAAAATCGTCTCTGGCAAGCTTTGTAATGGCTGACGACGCGAGCTGAATCGCGTCTTTTTGCAGCGGCTGTCGAACCTTCCCTTCTTCGATCCGTTGAAGATTTTCAAATGAATCAAAAACGATTTGACTGCGAGTCGGCGGCAACTCATCCACGTCAAATTCGCGTCCGATATTTGTAAGAAAACGTTTGAACTCCTCCGTCTGCCTGTCGATGATCAACTCTTGGTCAACCTCTTCATCCGGCCCAAAATGAGCTTTTTTGTCTTTTTCCGCATTCTCACTGTGAACCGCGTAAATCGGACTCGGTGCCTTTTTAGTAATCAATAAACGCGAGCGGTTGCCGGGTTCGCCTCCCGATAATGCGATCGTCGTATTCGCACTCATAAACGATCCCGTGCCGGCGTACATGTTTGCTCCCGTTTGCTCCTTAGCAAACGCGTTGAGAACAATAAAGAACGCGAGCAGGGCAGTCATCGTGTCACCGAATGAAATAAGGTAAGCCTTACTCGGTTTACTAATTGGCACTTTTTTTCTGGCCATTGAGCTATTTCCTCAATCCATTAGCGTAACCGCTCTGGGCATTAGGGGTGAATCGCTCAATCACGATGCGTAACGTCGATGCCGCAACCTCGCCTTCACGCATTAAAGTAATAGCGACCTGCCCAGGGCGGGTCATTTCAGCATGAAACAAATAGTCCATGATCGTCGTCAGCCTGTCAGTATCTTTCTTATCGGAAAACTGAAGTGACGCACGAAAAGGCAAATCTTGTAATTGATCGGACAACATTGCACATATATCACCACCGCGAACAGTCATTTGGCTGTTGGAATCAAAAAGCAGAGCCAAGGGAACATCAAAGGCATGGGAGGTAAGCTCATTTTGCTTAGCTTCTTCGTCCGTCAACGATTTCAGCCCGTTCCCCCAAGTCTCTGTCGCTGGCTGCCTCAAGATCGGAGGCATCGTGGCACCGCGAATCGCGATCCGTGCGGCAGGCACTCGCAAGCGGCTAATGAACGAATCATGATCGTTGTGCTTGATTTTCTTACCGGCAACACCCGTCGCTGAACCGTTAGTAAAAATAGTCGAAATTGTTTTTTCAAATCGCTCTGGCTCAGTGGTTGAAAAAGTTAACAAAAGAATGAAAAATGTCATCAGCAGCGTAATCACGTCACTGTAGGTCATAAACCAAGCAGGAATATCACCTTTGGGCTCCGGTAATTTTTTTTCTTTCGCCATGGTACGTCACTGACTGAATTTTTCGCAAAAACGTATTTGCCGATAACTCGAAAGCCAACACAAATTCGTTCTCAACTTGAGTTTAGCTGGCTTCCTTTTCTAATTGAAATACTTGCCGTGAGTTCGGTGATAGATATGCCACTAACACATCTTCAACGACTGGCGGAGCCAGGCCTTTCGCAAGTGCCGTGATTCCAGTAATCATTAGTTCGCGACAAGCCACCTCTTCTTTGGAACGAGCTTCAAGCTTTCCAGCCAGTGGAATACAAACCACATTCGCGATCACCGCACCATAGAGCGTGGTTAAAAGCGCTACCGCCATGCCCTTACCAATCTTGCTGGGGTCGTCCAATGACTGAAGCATTTGCACCAGACCCACAAGCGTGCCGATCATGCCAAACGCGGGGGCGGCTGCACCAGTCGAGTCAAGCAGGTTTTTTCCGACAGCATGCCGGTGCTCAATCGCCGCCAATTCAGTTTCAAGCACATTCCTGACCTGATCCTCGTCGGCACCACCGATGACGATTTCCAAACCCCGCTTCATGAACTCATCGTCAATATTTTCGAGTTCTGATTCGAGGGCCAACAAACCGTCTTTCCGCACGATAATTGCGAGGTTCTTGAACTGGGCAATCAGTGCTTTCGATTCTGGTAATTGCGAAATAAAGCACTTTTTGATCACCGTCACTGTCGAAAGACATGTCTTCAACGGGAAGTTAATGAGAAGGGCTGCAAAGGAGCCGCCACAGGTAATCATGACCGAAGGATAATCGATAAACGGTGCCATACCTTTATCGCCTCCAATCTGGATGGCGGTAAAGATGAGCCCGAAACCGGCTAACAGACCTACGATTGTTGCTATGTCCATCGGCGTTTATTACTAAGTTTAGATCTATACGTTAGTGAATTCCGGCATGTCCGCATTCTTAATCATCGCCTTAATGAAATGCCGAAATCGATTTACAGATCGGATTGCCGGTTATTTCAAACGTGCATGACTATTGGGAAGTATTGGTCATCAGTGGGGGAACCACTGTTTTTTATTTAATTTTTTTGATTTTGTTTCAGTTTCCCATCCGATTGCGCGCTGCGCGAACAACGCCGCGCCCACCAAACTCCTTTTATTCCGGTCAACTCCACCGACCTTAGGGGGTCAGGTTCAAGTCAAAGTGATTATGACGCTCGTATCATGCCCCGTTCTCGCTTCCCCCTGAGCCGACTTCCGACCGCGCTTGCCAACCCAACGGCCTTTGGTCGCCTCGGTGAAGCTAATTTGCTAGCTCAAACGCACCGAGCGTCTGTATTGTGTCCGCTAATCCAACTAGTCGACGAATAACGGAGACAATCCGCTCTACTCGATCCCAGCAGGGAAATTCAATCGCCAAACCTTGATGCGGGAACCCGCAATCTTGTTGCTACTTGTTCAGGGTCAAAGCCTACCTAACCGAACTAGGTAGTATGATCGGAAAAGTTGAACAATTCAGAGCGCTTCAAGAAGCAATGCAGTTTGCCTCGCAGAACCATCGCGTCTCAAGTCAAAACCTTGCAAATATCAATACGCCCGGGTACCAAACTCGGGAGGTCGATTTTGATCAACTGCTAGACAGACTTGACGGTAAAGCACGCAAACTCACTTCGACAGACTATGAAGTCAGCCAAGTGGATGGATTAGCCGAGCGACGAGACGGAAACAATGTCGACCTCGATCGCGAACTCGCCGCGTTAAAGAAAAACACCCTTGCCTACCAGACACTGACGCAACTGTTGGGGTCGAAAATGGGGATTTTGAAACAAGCCATTAACGGATAATCCACCAGTTAATCTATGGAAGTATTGTAGATGTTTACCAACCTTTTTTCAGCTGCTGATATTAGCGCGTCGGGTATGTCCGCCGAGCGTATGCGCATGGAAACGGTGGCCAATAACATTGCCAACGCAAATACGACTCGCTCCGTCGATGGAAATCCCTACCGCCGTAAGCAACTCGTGTTTTCAGAGATTCTTGACCCACAATCTAGCAACACGAAAGGCCTGCAAGGAGTCCGAGTTCTCGGCATGGAATCCGACCAATCTCCGTTTCAGTCCGTTCACCGCCCTGGACATCCAGACGCCGATGAAGAGGGCAATGTAAGAATGCCCAACGTAAAAATTCCCAATGAAATGGTCGACTTGATCACCGCGAGTCGTTCCTACGAAGCCAACTTGAAGGCGCTTTCGTCATTCAAAGACATGGTGGAGCAAACGTTGACCTTACTGCGAGTCCCTAGATGAATCCAATTGTACCGGCGTCGTCGATTCCTTCGCTGGATAGTATTTCCGGCATTGCCAACGGCAAGTTGGCAGCTCGGAGCAACGGTGAAGGCGGTTTTTCAAAGCTGGTTGACAGCTTTGTGCAGCAAACCAATGAAAGCCAAGTGGTCTCTGATCAGGCGATTGACGACCTGATCCAGGGAAAAACAGATAACGTGCATCAGGTGGTGTTAGCAGTCGCCAACGCCGAGATGTCATTTCAGCTATTTATGGAAATAAGAAATAAACTAATCGACTCCTACAACGATTTGATGCGAATGCAATTTTAATTGTCATTTGATTTTAGATTGGTCTTGCCAATCTTAAACGTGAGGATTCCGATCCGAGAGACCTATGCAAACTTTGAAATCCTTTCTAAACCAATCTCTCTTAATCTGGAGAGACTCTACAGGCGCTGGTCGCGTGGGGATTGCGTTACTTCTTGCGATCTGCCTAGGCGGTATCATTTCCGTTGGAATCTGGTCTGCGCAACCCAACTACGTCGTCCTTGCCCGTGATATTGACGATCCAGGCCAAGCCGCAAAAATATTGGCTTCCCTCGATGCAGAAAATATCTCCTACCAGATTAAAGGGTCCGGCTCGATGATCATGGTGGGGGCCAGTAAATTATCACGCGCAAGAATTGCCGCGGGAAAAGCCGGACTCACCAGTGCCGGCAGCGAGATGGAAGAAATCTCTCCATGGATGGATCCGGTCAGCCAACAATATTACCTCAACACCAACCTCGAGCGACGGCTTAAGGCAGATATCGAAAAAATCAAGAGCGTTAAATCCGCCAATGTTCACTTGAGCATTCCGGAGAAACAGGCGTTCATTCGGCAATCCACCGATCCCTCCGCTTCGGTTCTAATTGAGACTTCCCATCTCGACAAATTTAACGAAGCCGATGCGGCCGCGATTGCTGATTTCGTCGCCTCCGCCGTTCCCGGACTTTTGCCCGGTTCCGTCTCGGTTTCGGACACCAAGGGAAACCAATACAGCACAGATACCGAGTCGATGAATCTCGGTAAAAAAGAGGAATTTGTCGCCGATCGTGAGAGTTCACTAAAACGGAAAGCAGAAAATCAATTACGAAATCTTTTCGGATGGGGAAACTTCAATGTTGAGGTAACCGCTGATTACAAGTTTGAGAAAGCGGTCCAAGAGAGCCGCGAGCTAGGGCCTGAAAAATTCCTCATCCAAGAAAACGTGAAGCAAGAGATGAATATGGGCGCTGGGCCAGCGACAGGAATCGCAGGGAGTGGCTCCAACTTGGGATCCACACTACAACCAATCGGCACAACGCCTCCCGCCGCCGCGAGCAAAAACCAGCTAAAAATGGAGGAGCAGGAGAGCAAGTGGGACTTTTCAGAATTAAAACGGACGGAAACAATTGATGGAGCGCTGCTTAACTCGCTTTCCATTGCCGTCACGATCAACAAACAAGACCGGGACGCGACGCAGATCGCTGAACTCAAGAAAACGCTGGAGTCTTCGATTGGCGCCGCTTGCGGGGTTCGGCTCGGCACAGATCAAATCACAGTCGATTTCATAGACTTCGTCACCGAGGACCCGCTCGATGCAACTGCCACCAATACGATTCCCTGGGATCAAATCAATGAAATCTTGAAAAACATTTCACTGGGTGTCGCGGCCCTGGTTGCGTTATTTATTGCACTTCGCACATTCAAAAAATTCCAACCAGACCCAATCGTCTCCAGTGAAGCGACTGCCGCACCGACATCGCAATTGACACAATTAAGTGAATTGGTCAAACAGAACCCTGAAGTATTCGCCAAGATCATTGATTCATGGGCGAGTCTCGATACCGAGACCGAAACCAAAGATGAATCTGCCTCCGTAGCCGCCTGAGTCAAATAAGACATGTCATCCCTTTCCACAGAAGAACGACTTGCGCTATTACTAAGCGTATTGGGACCCGATGCAGTTAACGCTGCATTGAAGAAGATGAACCCTACGCGCTCAAATTTCATCAAGAACTTACTCAACGAATACAAAACCGATCCTCCCAGCGAAGAGGAAATCGAGTTTATTATCCGTGATTTTAGTCGTTATTTTTCCTTCGCGATGAAGACGCTTGGCCCAGAAATTTATCAAGCTTCAACGGCTCAACGAATCGCCAAAAGGAAACAGCTCAAAAATAGAGATCAGCCAGTCACGCAGTCGGAACCCTCTGAAGAACCAGTGGTGTTTGAAAAAATCCAAGAGTCGGGGGACCACGTCCGGGACCTCAATCAACTCGATGCGTTCCAAATTTCTACCGCGCTGGCCGACGACAATGCCAAGACAGTCGCTTTGGTGGTGAACCTGCTCGAAACCCATCTTGGGGCGGAAATAATCAAAGAGCTCAACGACGACATCCGGGATCAGGTCATCATCTATCTCAGTGAAGAAAACCTGGTTCCCGAGAGAATTGTTCAAGAGGTCCTAAAAACAACATTTCAAAAAGCCAATGCCGTTACGGTAAAAAAAGAAACCACCAGTCGCATCGACACGCTTGCTAAATTAATGCGGTCACTGCCCAAGGACATTCGTAAAGGGCTCATAGAAAAACTCAATGATCGCGATGAAGAAATGGTACTCGAGATTCGAGCAAAGCTCTACGTCTTTGACGACATCCTTCGACTCGATGATCGCGATGCTCAAAAATTGATCGGCCAGACAAAATCTGAAATCCTCGCAGTGGCCCTCCAGCAGGCAGATCCGGATGTGGCAGAGAAACTATTTAAAAATGTTTCCAAACGCGCCCGTCAGGCGATTGAAGACGAAATGGAGTACACCGTCGGAGCCAAGACGCATGAAATTGAAGAAGCGAGGAAACAACTTGTCGACGCCATGGCTCGCTTAGATGAAGCAGGGGATATCACGTTGAACTAACTATGGTTGAGCATCACGTACAATTCGGTCGGAAAGTCAAAAGTTGCCGCTTTATCGATCGGTCCACTCCGGCGACTCATGCCGTTAATCAGGTCGCCACAGAAGCGGCGTCGGCAGCGGTCAATGAGCGGATGAACGGGTTGCTTGAAAATATAGCCACCGGAATTGACAGCATTGACCTAAAGACGGCGGAGTTTGCGGACGAAGTGGTTTCCCTTTCCATCGCTCTATCCCGCATCATTGTTGAGAATCTCATTGGTGAATCGCAAGAGCTAAAAGAAAAACGCCTCACGAAAATTTTGTCCGAGGCGCTCTCTCGCCAGGAGACACCAGTTGGTGTCTTCGTCAATCCAATTAATCTGGAATCGATCAAGAAGAAAATTAATCAGGACGGTGACGCCGAAGAAGTTAACTTTCAACCCGACGATTCGATTGAACCCGGAGAATGCCGCGTCGAATTTGATGCCTACGACCTGCTTTCGCGAATGGAAACGCAACTAGACGAGATTCAAGCTGGCCTGACGGAGATTATAGATGAGTAAATTCACCGAAAACGTTCTCAATCGCTGTTCCGAAGTCATCAAAAATACCCGATCGCTTCAAGCTGTCGGTTGTCTTACCGTTGCCCAAGGAGCGATTACTGCATCGTTACCCGCGAGCGTTGGCGAATTGGTAGAAATTGAAAACAAGTCAGGGCCTAACACTCTCGCCGAGGTCATTGGATTTTCCGATGATCTCGTTCAATTAATGCCGTTCTCACACAACAATCAACTCCAGCGTGGCGATCGAGTTTTTTCACTGGGACAACCCATGAAAGTTCCCGTCGGCGACCAGCTGCTTGGACGCGTGATCAATGCCATTGGCGAGCCGATCGACGGAAACGGAGACCTTGGAACCCAGCGTTTTAAAAGCGTCGTTCTCGACCCGCCCAATGCTCTAACTCGTAAACCTGTCGATGAAGTTTTTGCGACTGGACAAAAAGCGATCGACGGAATGCTGACGATCGGAAAAGGGCAGCGCGTAGGATTATTCGCTGGCAGCGGCGTTGGAAAAAGTACGCTGTTGGGACAGATCGCGCGCTATGCAAGTGCCGACCTCAATGTCGTTGCCTTGATTGGCGAGCGAGGACGCGAAGTATTGCCGTTTATCAATGAATCGCTTGGCCCCGAAGGAATGGCAAAGTCAATCGTCATTGTATCGACCGCGAACGAAAGCCCACTCGCAAGAGTACGTGCGGCCGAATCAGCCATTGCCATCGCCAACTGGCATCGACGTCAAGGGAAAAGCGTATTCTTGATGCTTGACAGTCTAACCCGATTCGCAATGGCGCAGCGCGACTTGGGACTAATGCTCGGTGAACCGCCGACGACCCGCGGATATACACCCTCTGTTTTTCAGAAAATGGCAACGCTGTTGGAACAGCTGGGAAATTCCGATCGCGGCTCCATCACTGGATTACTGACAGTTCTGGTGGATGGAGACGACATGAACGATCCAATTGCCGACTCCGCCCGCTCTATTCTCGATGGGCACATCGTACTCGACCGCGACCTCGCCAACGCGGGGCATTACCCTCCGATCAGTATTTTGCAAAGCCTCAGCCGATTGTTTCAGGAATTAACGGAACCCGTACACGCATCTTCCGCGGTCGCAATTCGACAAATCATGGCTAAATACCAGGATGTTATTGATTTAATTCAGGTTGGCGCGTACACCAAAGGTGCGTCTCCACAAACAGACATTGCCGTTGAAATGTATCCAAAAATTTGTCAATTTCTCCAGCAACCACTTCAAGCTCCCTGTTCGATCGAAGACACCAAACGACAAATGCAAAGACTCGTTGATATGCTCCAGCACCAGTACCCGCCGAGCTAATGAAATTCGCCGCTCGAAATGGCGACCGTTCTAAGAAAAACCTATGAATCAATTTAAGAAAATTGAAAAACTAAACAAGGTTTTAGATTTTTATAAAAAAGAATTAGATCAACAGAAATTTCAACTAAGTGAAAAGAGTTCTCTGCTTAAAAAAATCGAATCCGCTTTGCAACAACAACAGGCCAAAATAACGCATTCCCTTGCGGGTTTAGAATCATCGAACATGACACTCAGCAATTGCCTGATTCGCAAGCCGCTGATCGATCAATTACAAGTAGAACTCGATTTAACTCAAGCACGAATCAATGAAGCGCAGCTTGATTTTGAAAACCAAAAACAAATTGTCAGAAAACAAATGTCCAAAATCGATTCAATGGAAAAATTGATCGAACGAAAATTAGCTGAATTAATCTACGAAGAAACCAAACGAGAACACGCTTCAGCTGATGAACGGTACCTGAACAACGATTTTAAAGGAACCAAGAGATGAAATCGATTATTATTGCTGGGCTCATCGGCATCCTCCTGTTCGCCGCTTCTGGATATACGTCGTGGCTTTTCTTTGCCAAAGGCGAAAAACCAGCAGTAGCGGAGCCAATCCCAGAATTTGAGGGGAAGCTGCCGATGGTAGATTCAACTAAATCGCAGGAGCAAATGCCTCTAGGTATTCGCCCCGATGTTCCGATGCCACCCAGGGTCGCCCTGGACCTTATGAACTCCATTATTCAAAGCGAAAAAAAGCTACAGGAAAAAGAAGAACGCCTTAAAAAGGAAGAGAAACGCATTTCTCTTCTCCGCGAAGATCTTGAAAGAGAGCGGAAAGAACTCGAATCATTTTCCAAAAAGATCGACTCCAAAATCAATGAAGCGAAAGAAGCGACAAACCTTCTTAAACTTGAAAAAGAAGCCGTCGAAAAGGAAACCAAAGAGCTTTCAATGTACGAAAATCGATTGGGTAAAAAAGTCGGTGATCTCGCAAGCGAAGAACTACAACAACAAGTCAATGGGCTTAAGGACATGTTTCGAACACTCGATCCTGCCAAGGCGGCGAATATCCTCAAGGAATACGCCAATCGAGGTAATCTTAATCTCGTCGCCAATCTATTGGACAGTCTCGAGGATCGACAAAAGGCAAAAATCATCGCAGAGCTCGACAGCCCTACGCTCACCGCAGAGATCATGGATACGCTAATCAAACCAAGACCCCAAGGCGAGACTCAGATCAAGAGCTTTCTCAGATAACGTTTCAGTTCCCACAGTAGTACCTGTTATGGCAGCGAATAAGGATTAAGGCATGGAAGTCTCAGAAGCAATCGTTATCGGTAGGAATCTCTTTACCACTTCCCTACTTCTTGTGGCTCCCATTGTGATCGTCAGCCTGGTCGTTGGCGTCTTAATCAGTATCGCACAAACCGTCACCAGTATTCAGGAGCAAACGTTAACGTTCGCTCCCCGAATCGTGGCCGTTGTCGCCATCATCATCTTTCTGACGCCTTGGTACTTATCGACGCTGAAGGATTTCACGATCGAAATGTTTAGCTACATGAACCAAATTCTATGACGGCTGAGCATCAATTATTTAATTTCATATTAATCCTCGCACGCGTCTCAGCATTCGTCGCGTTTCTTCCAATTTTTGCGCAACGCCAGCTACCTCACCTTGTCAAAGCTGGACTCGCGATGTCGTTAACCGTATTTTGGTTCGGCGCTCTTCCGCAAGAATTATTCTATGTCAACCAGATCGACATCGTGACATCGACTTTATTCCTAGCCAAAGAAATTACGATTGGTCTTTTGCTGGCAATGCTACTGGGATTCATGTTTGTTCAGGCAAAAATTGCCGGCGCCTACATTGGCCAAGAAGTTGGACTTTCGTTGGCATCCGTCACCAGTCCCGGCACATCAGATTCCTCCACGCTCGTCACCACCATCTTTGAAACCTTTGCCGTCTTACTTTTTTTCGGCCTAAACCTCCATCATTTCCTCGTTCGAATCGTGCATTATTCACTGATCAACATCGGTGGCAAAATTGAAATCACGGACCTGCCAACAGAGCTATTGACTCAAATGGCTGGTTCACTTACTACTCACGGAAGCATGATAGCGGCCCCGATTGGCGTCAGCTTATTCATCTTGACCATCGCCATCTCACTTCTTAATAAAGCCGCTCCCACGCTCAACCTGTTTTCCGTTGGTATGACATTGCGAAGTGGCATTGGCATCCTGTGCCTGATTGTTTTTTTCCCGATTATCATTAAATCAATGGAAACTCACTTTCGCATCTACCTATTTCAGTTGGAACAATTTTTTTCTTACTATCAGTAACTCCCAAACTCCTAAACTCCTAAACTCCTAAAACAAATCGGTAATGTCCGAACGCAACGATCAACCGACAGAACAGCCAACACAGCGGCGCAAGGAACGGGCGCTCGAAGATGGCCAAATTGCGTACAGCTCAGAATTGGTCGGTGGCCTGATCATTCTTGCGGCGGTCGGTTTTTTCATGCTGATGGGCAATTGGTTTTTTAAAGCGTTGCTCGACTCCATCCGAGAAAGCCTCACTTTTTTCAACCCCATGATCGAAAATCCAGATTCGATCTTAATCAGTTTGCGACGGCACGTCACCAAGGTTGGCGTTGCTTGCATGGGACTCATGTTGCCCCTGATGGTAATGACCATCATCGTCGGCGCCCTCCAGACCCGATTCAATATTTCTTTGAAGCCGTTGGAGGCCAAATGGAATAAACTCTCTCCAAAATCCGGATTGAAACGGATCTTTTCCACGCGTTCCCTTAATCGTGGTGCCGTCGCAATTCTCAAAACGATTGCGATTATCGTTGCCGGTTACTGGATTACGATGGCACACATGGAACAGATCGTCACTTCGGGATTCAGCAATTACCCACACATGCTTGCCGTCGGCACCAGCATTATCTTACAAATCGGCATGGTGACTGCATTGCTCATGGTGGCGGTCGGCATTGGAGATCTTGGCTTTCAAATCTGGAAACAAAACATAGATTTGATGATGACCAAACAGGAAATCCGAGACGAGCAAAAGGATATCGAAGGAAGTCCCGAGTTGAAGGCCAGGATTAGGAAAATTCAAAATGAAATGTCTCAAAAACGAATGGCACGCGAAGTGCCCGATGCGACGGTAGTGATCACCAACCCAACACACTTCGCAGTCGCTCTCAAGTACGACCCTAGTGTATCTGCAGCACCGATCGTTGTGGCCAAAGGTGCCGATCTTCTGGCAAAAAAGATTATCAAGATTGCCAAAGACAACGGCGTGGCTGTGGTCGAGCGGAAGCCAGTCGCCCGATTTTTATATGCAAACGTTAATATCGGACAAGAGATTCCACTGGAACTTTATCAAACGGTCGCCGAAATACTCAACTACATCCAAAAACTAAATCGCAAATCCGCTTGACCCATTCGCTCTCCAGTACGACACCTTCGAATTCGACCACCGGCGTGGGTTCACGGATCAACCGTGAAACCCTTCGTTACCAATTCGACGCTTAGAAGATATTATTAAGTTCCTGCAAGACCTCGGTCGCAACGGTAATCGATCTGGCATTAGCTGAGAATCCTCGTTGAGCAATAATCAACTGAGTGAACTCGAGAGCAACGTCAACATTGGATGATTCAAGATGTCCACCGCGAACCGCTCCTCTTCCATTAGCCGCTCCAAGCCCGATATCGGGTGTGCCGCTGTTGACCGTTTGACCATAGTAATTGTCACCGAGACTTTCGAGTCCCTGTTTATTCGAAAATCTTGCAATCGCAAGTTGAGCCACATTCACTTCTCGACCGTTACTCGCAATCCCCGACAGAACACCGTCAGCCGACACATTCATCTTTACAATCGTTCCCGGAGAGAATCCATCTTGTTGAAACGTGGCAGAATAATTGGTCGCAAGATGGGAAAGTCGATCTAGGGAAACTTCAATTTCTTGAGGCTCCACGATCGAGGCGATCTGCACCTCAATATTGGCATCCCCCAATCCGGTTCCGTTCATAATCTGGAACGATCCGTCTTCTTTAAATCGAATTTCTGAGATCAGTCCGTCGCTGAGTGTTACCGAAGGGTCGCTCGATGAAAAATTTGCTGCCCAGGTGTTAAACCCCGTCTTCTCAAAAGTGACATTCAATAAATGCGGCTCACCACGAGAATCGAAAATCTGCAATGTCGAATCGACAGTATCCCCTGCTTTTCCATCCGTTTCGACCACAAAAATTGCGTCTTCAAAGCGAGTCTCGCCTGTATTGCCAGCATTGTCCGCCAACTGCACGCTCAACAGAGCGTCGCCGGTAGCATCTGCGGTCACCAGCAAATTCCCCGTGCCGTCAAGCGTCACAGTAGCTCCGATGACACTGCCATTAATTGAATTAATGAGGTCGTCGACCGTGGTCGCAGGGCCGACAGGCAGATTCGCAGAAAAAGACGAGCCGTCGACGTTGGTGCCTATAATGTCAATCGAATCACCAAGAATGTAAGCCACGTTGTTGAAATCGAGATCGTTTAACAAGGTCGTTGGGAGGGCAGCTGCACCTGCAGCTGTCAGTGGATAGGAAGTCGTCAACACTTCAGCAAGCGGAGGAACCGCCGAGCTTGGCAAGTTACCGATTAACTCAGCAGTGCTTGTGGCTTTCCCGAGCACGCTGGCGCCGAGCGGAATTTGAATCCTCGTATCTCCAGGGATCTGAAAGCCCGGCTCCGTCGCCGTTGCTTCGCCGTTGGAACCGAAGCGCTGAACGTACCCACCGGTGGCAGGATCTACCAGAAAACCGGAGGAGTCGACCGAAAACGATCCATCCCGAGTGTACGCTTGTTGGTTTCCATTAATGACAAAAAAACCGTCACCGTCGAGCGCGTAATCAAATTCACCACTGGTCGCGTTCAAAACTCCCTGTGTGAAATTTTGCGAAACCTCTGCAACGCGAACACCATTACCGACTTGGATCGGATTAACGCCTCCGTCGGCATCTCCGGAGGCACCCACGGCAGGTGCTCGGTCGGTATAGATGAGATCTGAAAACAGAACCCGCTGTGATTTGAATCCGGTCGTATTCAAGTTGGCAATGTTAGTCGCAACAACATCAAGTTTTTGCTGGTGGGCTAATAGCCCAGTCGCACCGGTAATTAAACTCTTACTCATCTGGATCTCTCTAATTGAAAGTTAAATTCGACTGCGGTCGTCTAACACTTGATTCACGTGCCATCGGGAATAGCAAGCAAATCGAAAACCGCCCGTCAAATTGTGATCGGAATCATAAATGTAGAAAACTAAATCGTGACGCCAGAAATTAAATTCAAGCCAACACGTTCGCCGTTGATTAATAAATTGGCGGGACCTTGATTTGCAATTAATTCTTCAACAATCCCTGACTTTTTCTCCCCCGTTAAAGCATCGGTGTACGAAGCCTGCTTCCCTACGAGGTTCATTCCCTGCGTGAGTTGCGTCGTCTCCAACAGCTGCTCAAAATTAGTATTCAACGCCTCAGTCTGCTCTAGCTGTGAAAACTGCGCGAGCTGAGCGATGAAATCTTCCTGATTGACCGGCTCAATCGGATCTTGATTTTTTAGTTGCACGGTTAGCAAGGTAAGAAAATCATTGGTTGCTAATTGCGATGTTATTCCTGGCATCACGACCTCCCAAGGTTACTGTTTATCTGTATTCTGAGCGTCAAACCCAGTTTATAAGTTCTTACGCACCAGCTTTTACACCCGAATATCAATCAACGATGAGCTAACTCGTGTCACCGTCTTTTCGCTTGAATTCGATTCCTCCGGCTCATTAAAAACATCCGCACTCAAATAATTCGCCGCTGTTTCTTCATCGCTCTGCTGGTTCGATTGCTCACTTTGATAACTAATATCAAGAGAATCAAAATCGATTCCATTTTCAGCAAGCGCCTGAACTAATTGCGATTTGTTTTGCTTTAGTAAATCTGCTGCGATCATTTCGCTTGCCAGAATTTTGACTTGAAGGACATCCTTTTCCCAATCGAGTTGCAATGTGAGTTGCCCCAATTCACTCGGATGGAGTTGCATGGTCATTTGTTTCTGCTCTCCCCGCTCTGTTAATCGAATCTGTTGAACCAAATTGTCCGTTACAGTCTCGGTCACAGTCGACATCTGCTCAGCGGTTACTGCAAGGGTTCCCGGCAGGTGTCGTAACGGCGCTGCAGAGTCTTGTATGAAGCCTGGGATAGCGGCTCTGAGGTTAGGCTCAGAGGATCCAGAGTCGTTTTCATTTCCTTGCGAAAATTCAAATCCACTTTCTCCCGCTCCGGCAATTGCCTTTAAACCGCCCAACAACTCCGAATCCAACATCTCAGACTCGGTCACTTGAAGTGCAACTGCGTCCTCAACCGCCGTGTGGATCATGACTGACTGAAACGGTAAATTCTCAGCCGTTGGATTCAAACTTTGGGACCCCGCACCGGCCTGCAGAGGCGATGGCAAACTCGCATCGAGGCTCTTGGTAAGCGTACTCGGTGCCGAATGAGCAGCCAGTTCAACAAAGCTCGCACGCTCCAACGAGACGCCAACGATGTTGGGAATGTTTAATTCAGATTCAAATCCCGTGGCTTGAACAGACAACGGATTCGGAAGCAGGCCCTCGCGATTCACATCGTCCAACTCCTTTGGCGATGCTACCGCTAAAATTCCGTCCGATTCTAATTCGGACTCTTCGACGACCTCGGTAAAACTATCAAAGGTACGACCGGTGGGCAGTTGATTATTGGTATCTTCGGACGTCGCGTAATCATTGTCGCGGAACGACACATCGATAGGCTGGCTGGGTATTTGCACTGTAAGCTTCGCAGTTAAAATTCAAAAACGATTGCGGGACTCTTTCCCTATGCAAAGCGAGTGCCATAAATTTCTATTTTATCATTTTCCTCTTACAAGCCGTAAAAACAGGGAAAACACACCAAATTGGTTTTGTCATTCTCAGGTTCGTGAAGAAAGACTTTCACTACGGAGGGAATGTTTTGCCACCGATGAATCATTTAGTTCGCTGCATATATTTGCTAGCGGCCACCAAAAAGCAAACTGCTTCATGCCAAATCAATCGGAAAAACAGCAGCCTTTGGCACGATCGAATTCGTCGAATCCGATATCTCTATTGACAGAATTGACCGAATTCCGAACAACCGTCTGCAGATAATGAGCCAAGCTTTTTAGACGACGCGCCTAAGCTTCGGATCAGCCAACTAAACCCGTGTTGCCATCGGTTCCATGATTTTCAGCACCCCAACCAATTCATTGATTATTTACGCAACGGACGATGCGTCATTTGCGAATCGGATGAGTTATGCAGCCAATCTGATTGGCGCTGAAATCTATGCTCCCTCCCAAATGGACGAAGCAATCAGCGCCTGCAGACAACATTTCCCCCGTTGCCTAATCGTTGATTTTGATTTTTGGCAACGAGAACAGTTGCATTTTACGGACCGTTCCATCGCTCGAGAAAACCCATTGTTAATTGCCATTCCACCGGGACACATGAGCGCTGCATTCATCGCGGGGGCCGCGGGGGCTATGGGCACCATCGAGAAAGAACTCGAACCCAACGAATTAGCATTGTTTTTTCGAGCTGCGTTTTTGAGTGAGCAAACATTGCGGGAAACGCGACCATACGACAATCCCGTGTTTCAAATTCTCAGCAACCGAGAAAAAGATGTTCTGACTTACTTGATGGCGGGAGAGCCCAATAAGCGAGTGGCCTCTTTGCTAGACATTGGGCTTCGAACAGTAGAATCGGACCGCGCCCAGTTAATGGCCAAGCTCAAAGTCAATTCATTCACCGAATTAGTGAAAATGGTGACAGAGATTGAAAACGATTTAATTCTCACCCGTCAAAAAATATTCTGTGACATTTCTCAGGGAATGGCAACTTCCAGCGTCGCCTTCACCGCCGAATAATCCGCTCCCAAGCACCTTCATTCGACGACCGAAAACCAAGTCCCCTCTCCAACGCATCATCCACGGCAACCAGCGTTTTTCTATCGGGGGAAATTACGATTTCTCGAGACAGCTAGACCGTCTGGATACTATTCTCTTCTGAATAGACCTTGAGTTTATTCGAGAGCGTCCTGGCAGTCACCCCTAATTCGTCAGCGGCCAGTCGTTTATTCCCTTGGAATTTTGATAAAGACGCAAGTATCAAACGACGCTCAACTTCGGCCAGCGTCAAACCGGCAAGTCCGTCGACTTCGCTCACTTTGGATCGGCAATTTTTCTTCGCCAAGCAATTTAAACCTATCTTTCCGTCCACCGCGATCACGCAGGCTCGATGAATGACGTTCCGTAATTCACGAACATTGCCAGGCCAGTGGTATTCGCACAACCACTGCATAGCTTCCTTATCCACTTGCAGTTTCCCCGTCCGCGATTCAGATTGAAACAGGTTCACGAAATGCATGGCCAGCAAGGGAATATCAGAGACGCGGTCTCGCAGGGGCGGCAGATCGAGTTCAAGTACATTTAATCGGTGGAACAGATCGTCGCGAAATCGACCTTCGGCGACTTCGACTCCAAGATCTCGATTGGTGGTCGCGACGATTCGCACGTCAATTGGCCGGGCAACGTTACTTCCCACCGGCTGGACTTCCTGTTCCTCAATCACGCGTAACAACTTAGCCTGCATCGCCAACGGAATTTCACTGATTTCGTCCAGCAAAATTGTTCCTCCTTGAGCTTGCTCAAAATAGCCCACGCGCCCCATCGAAGCCCCAGTAAAAGCGCCCTTTTCATGGCCGAAGAACTCACTCTCGATCAGCGACTCGGAAACGGCGGCACAGTTAACGGCTACAAATCGTCCTTCCGCTCGGCCACTTTGCTGATGGATGAGTCGACTAAAGAGCTCTTTTCCACTGCCGCTTTCTCCCGTCACTAGCACGGTAGCAGAGCTCTTTGCGTAGAGCTTGGCCAGCTCGAAAAACTCACTCATTATCTTCGATTGAAAGGAGATATTGCGAGCCCGGGAATCCGGATTGCGAGCTGACTCTGTTTTTGCCACCTCTGCACCAGGAAAGACAACACTAAACGCAGCCACCTCGTCCTGGGACGCTGACATTCCATGAATTTGGTTATTTAATTCGGGGAGCATATTGTGTTTAGAACAAGAGCATGAAATTTTCATTATACTTTTTACGATCCAACTAGGATCAACCCACCGCGAAGGACTTGCACCGGCGGTCGGGGGCGGCGAATCCTCTTACCCGCCGTACGCTTTTTGCATCTGATTAACTCGAACACCCTGGTCGATGCTAGGTACCAATTTTCGATGAGCCTCGCGAGCCTGCAACTCAAGAGAATCAATTTTCTTGATCGTCCCCAACAGCAACTCGGCCGTTTGCTTGGTTAAACTTGCAATGGCTTCGGAAGCCTGAGGATGCGTATCTCGATATTGCTCTTTGATACTTCGCGACTTTTCTTCAATCTCTTGAATTTCAACCTTACCTTGGTTCAGTCGCTTCATCTGCTCTTCAATCGACTCGGAATTGGCTTGCCGCCGTAGCATTTCGTCGGCCAAGCGGTCCAAGTTCTGATATTTCTCGAGGAGCTGCGCTATGGCCTGCTCAACCAGTTGCTCTAGCTGCACCGCATTATTTTTGTGTTGGTTCATTATTTATTTCTAAAATCAAGGCATCCAGTTCAGCTTCGACACTCTGGAAATCATCCCGACGCTTGCGGCGCTCTTCAAGATACTGCAAATTCCACGTCGTGTGTTTCATCAAAAAATCGCCTGCCCCACGTCGGTTCGTTACATTTCGGAAGATCGATTCGGCATTGCTGTAGTCATCCTGATAGCGATAACAACACCCCAGCATTAATCGCAGCCAGGCTGCATCCTGATTATCCATTTTCTGGTTAAGGAGCATGCTGTAACTGCGAATAGCAGCTGGATAATTGGCGGTCATGTACAGGCTATTTCCCAGCTCGAGTGAATTAACCGGTTCAGCGAGGACTTGCGAACCTCCCGCGGTCTCGCTGGGTACGCCCGAGGGAGGTAGCGACGCGGGATCGCTGTTAGGCTCCGCAACCGGATTGGCTTTCGGATTGGTTTCCAGATTGGCAACCGGATTGGTTTCCAGATTGGTTGGATTGCCAAAGATCAACTCGCTAGGAGTAGGTGTGGGAGCAGCAATCTCCGGTTCCAGCCCCTTCTTGTCCTCTTCAATAATTTTATTTAGTAATTTAATCCGATCAAAAATCCCTTTGAGGCGGGGGTCTCTGTCAGAAGAACCATCGGACAGCAACGGCAATTGATTAGCGGGTAACTGGACGGGATCTTGTACTTTCGTCTTCGCAGGGATCAGTCCGGATTCAATGCTATTGGAATCTGGAGAGGCAGGCGTTGCCTCACCCGCAACAGAAGTGGATGCTGGTAACTTTAACGGAAGCGTGTTGGTGCCGGTGGTTTGCCCCTGGACAGCACCCGTCACAAGGAACACTCCAAGAATACAAATCATGCGCAAGATGATTCGACTTTTGAGTTTCCAATTGTCATCGTTGATTTCGTTCATACCATTTCTCACTTTTCCACCACAAACTCTCAGGGTCGCTTAAAGTTCATCGGGTAGTAAACCGGCAAAGCAAAGCGCGGCCGCAAAATGTTTACCCTGCTTCTGATAAACCCCACCCATCAATTGCAATGTCGCTTCTTTTTGTTGCTCATTCAAATCCATCTGCCAAAGCGCCTTGCACATTTCATAGCTCAGGTCTGTTTTGTCTAAGTCGTTATAAATCTTCGCTAATTGCGCTAACGCCCGGATCTTCCACTGGTCCTCTTCCGTCGTTAAAGAATTCAACGTATTAATCGAAGCGTTATAGAGTTCCGACTCTTTTTGGAGCATTGCCAATTCAAAAACAATGCGCCGCTGCCAGACGCCGATGTCCGGCTTAGCCAGGGCTCCGATATACATTTCTCTTGCCCGATCTCGAAACCCCAAGTTGGCGTAACTTAAACCGGCTACATAACAATCCACAAAAGACCGACACTTTTCGGAATCGACTACACTCACCGCCTCTAACAAACGTGTCCGTTCTCTTGCCAGTTCGCTCTTATTCTTCAAGCCGATGGAGCGCGCGTAGGAGCCAAGGATAGCGGCGATTGAACTTTCGGTCGTTTGCTTTGGAATCCATTTTTTATTTCTGAAGATGCTGTCGTTGCATGTAAACGGGTCCTTATTAAGTAAATAAGCTCTCGCGAGGTTCAATGTCGCAGTCGTTTTCTGATGGGTGGTTACCGCTGTGGCCAGCCCACGATGCGACGAACGAATCGCCTCTTTGAGATCCCCCTTCGAAATCTCGAGCTCACTCAGAAGGCAGTAACTACTGGACTGGATATCCGCATCACGTGTCTGGTCAATCGCACTGTAGAACATGGGGATCGCTTCCTCAGGGCGATCGAGCAACAAATTCAACTTGGCCAAATTGAAAAATAATTTGGCATTGATTTCACCGCGTGGATTGGATTGATGCAGCTCCTGAAATAGGTTTGCGGCACCATCATAATCCTGCTCAATGATCGCTAGACCGGCCCGCGACAGCAGGGAAGATCTTCGGTAATTGCTTTCGCTATATTCAATCTCTAATCGCTGAAATGCACGATTCGCCGCATCATAACGAAATTGACAGGTATCGGCTTCGCCCGCTTCGCTCTCGCTAACGACCGTGATCGAGTTATCTTTCTGATACCACACCAATTGGTGCGGCACGAGAATTTCGTCTAACAATACGCCAATTGAGATTGTATTTAAAACAATCGCACGAGACCGGCCACTGAGCGCTTCTTTCGCCTGACTACTAAATTTCATTTCTAATTGGGAGCGGGCGGAGATCTCTCCCAGCAATTTCAAAAGTGGCTGAACATTTGTCGAAATCGACACTGTAATGGTTGTCGCCAGATTGGTCGGTCGCTGCAACAACGATAAAGATAAAGCGTCAGTACTCTTCGAAACACGTGGCTGCTGAGAAACTGGATCATCGACGCTGGTAAGGAAACTCTCGGGGTCAGGGATTGGAGTATCAACCGCCACCGACAAAGGTCGCAACAAATCAAATGATGCCAGCAAAAAACCACCGACACTTGAGAACTGAGCAAACTCCTCCCGGTCTTCGGCTATCTTGTCTATGGAATTGTCGCTGCTGAAGTAAGACGCGTCATTGAGTGCAATGGACTCCAATATCTTTGCCCACTGAAATGCCACACGTGATTTCATTGCCTCAGGTAAATGTGGATAAAAATCAATCTTCAGCATCTCACTTGAAATCAGGTCAATTGCTTCGACCATTCTTCCTTGAAATGCCAAAACGCGGGAACAGCCAACCGTGGCAAGGAGCTTGTGATTTTCATTTTTACCAGATTGAAAAATTGCATCATGATAAGCGTGCGATGCAGAATAGTAGTCGTGACTTAATTCGTAACAGATCGCTTTCCTCAGGAGAATTGAGCTACCGCCGCTCCCGTGTTCTTTTTCGAATTTCTGATAATTCCCCAGCGCCAAGGCGTAGTTTCCGGCAATCAAGTAACGATCCCCGTGCTGCAAGAAAGTTACCGAAGGACGAATTGATTGTGTCGCTTCCGACGAATTCGTCGAATCCGAACTGTTCTTTGGAGAATCAACGGTTCCCAAGCTAGAGACCTGCCCTCGATCACCAGCAAATGGCAACGGGTTACCAAGTTCGTCTATCCCGATTTGCGAAATTTCCGACTCAACTGGCTCTTCAGGCCCGCTCCAAACACTTTTTAGGCATAGAAAACCGACAAAGATCCCGCAAAAGAACAGGGTGGCAAATTTCCACAATTGAAGTTGTTGCATAGCGAACGTCTCTATCCGATGGAACATCCCGCGAACATTTTCGATTCGATGACGAATCGAAGGCTCGAAGCCTCCACCTAATCCATAGCTTCTGCGCAATCGTTAAAGTTGACTATTTCGGTTTATCGAAACAAAAGGCTCGAAATCATAAACACCATGCTTCCGCTAGCAAGGATTATGCGGGTTCCCGCGGGCAGAAGCGAGCAAAATCGAGTTCTCAATTTTTTTTTTGCTCTGCGGGGGCAAGTTTTTCGCAAGCCCTTCGATAACTCGCATGTCGGAAGAATATTAGAGGCAACTATGGAAATTTATAATCACGGCAACAATCCACGCGATCGTTTTCAAATCAACAACTCCAGCCCCAAGCCGGAGAACGTTGAAAACGGAAAAGAAGTCGATCGGTCGGATGAGGTTAAACCGAGTCGACTTTTAGAACGTCTAGAAGGCGATATGAATGTTCGTGAACGTTTACTTGTTGAGATTCAGGCAAAAGTCCAGGCGGGTGAGTACTCAACTCGCGCCGCCGCGGAGTCCGCCGCTCAGAACATTGTTGACTAAAACTGAAGACGACAAAGCTCAGAGGGAAGGATCCCGAAAATTTTTGTTCAAGGATGCATGACCTTTTACCCCCCCCCAAAACCAACACATTTTAATCGGAGCCCGCTCACATGTTAGGCATTCAAAACAACGTTAGTGCTCTTAACGCACAACACAATCTTAGCCGTTCACAAAGTAATCTTAATACTTCGATCGAACGACTTTCTTCAGGTTTCAAAGTTAACCGTGGTGCTGACGGACCAGCGGCTTTGGTCATTTCTGAAAAGCAGCGAGCTCAGATCGCTGGCTTGAAAACTGCAATCGATAACACCGACAAGGCTGTTTCCGTTGTTCAGACTGCAGAAGGTGCTTTAACTGAAATCAACAGCCTGTTGGTAAAGGCTCGATCACTTTCAATCGATTCGGCAAACACCGGTGTTAACGATGCCGATGCACTTGCTGCTAACCAAGCTGAAATCGACAACGTTCTCGATACAATCAACCGTATTGCTGCTAACACTCAGTTCGGCGATTCTAACCTGCTTGACGGATCTTCTGGTTTACAGGGAACCGCGAGTGACACTGACGTCACCTACTTGAAGGCAACTTCGGACACTTCTGCTGGCTCTTACGCTGTGGCAGTGACAACAGTTGCTGAACGAGCTAATACAAACGCTGGCTCATCCCAAACTGCGGCGTTAGCTGCCGCAGAGACGCTGACTCTTAACGGAGTAAGCATTTCGCTCAACGCCGGCCTTGACCAAAACGCCGTTGTTGATCGGATCAATGAATTTAGCGGACAAACGGGTGTTGTTGCTGATGTAGATGCTGGAGCCACTCGCTTGCGAACAGAATCCTTCGGAACCTCAGCAACGATTGATGTCATCTCAGACACTGCTGCTGCCGGTACAAGTTCTGGATTTGGATCGACTCTCGTTCAGGATTCAGGTGTCAACATCGCTGGTACCATCGGTGGCAACGCTGCAACAGGTAGCGGCAACGTTTTGACCGGATCTGCAGGGCTCTCACAGGGCATCATGGTTAGCATCGCAGAAGATGCTGCTAACCTGACACAGACCGCGACCGGTGCTCAGGGTAATATCACAATTGCAGACAACTCACTGATCTTCCAAATCGGAGCCAATCAAAATCAAACCGTTTCAATTTCGATTGATTCAGTCGATTCAAGTGGCTTAGGAATCGGCGTTGCTGGCAACCAGTTCACCAGCTTGAATGACATCAGTGTCACTTCGGCCGCCGGAGCTCAAGACTCTCTAGGTGTGATCGACGCAGCAATTGATGAGATCTCAACTCTTCGTGGAACATTGGGAGCTTTCCAAGGCAACACTTTGGAGTCGACTGCGACCAACATGCGTTCAACACTGGAAAACACCGTTAACGCTGAGTCGGTCATCCGTGATACCGATTTCGCTGACGAAATTTCGAAGTTTACCAACAGCCAGGTTTTGGTTCAGGCAGGTGCTTCGGTCCTTTCGAGTGCAAACCAGTCATCTCAGTTGATCCTTTCGCTACTTGGCTAAATCAACCGAGAAAACATACGATTGGAAGCTTCTTTCAACCGATGGAACTTCCTAGATAAACGAACTGGGCTCCCTGCGGGGAGCTGGTTCAACACAGCGACGATGAAAGTCGGCTTCGGCCAACTTTCATTGTTTCGTTTAATAAGCATAAGCAAAAGAAAGTTTCATTTCCCTAGCCGCTGGGAGAAATCACATGTTTTCCATTGATGGACTCGTCAGTGGACTCGACACCACGTCGATTATCGAAGGTCTCGTCTCCCTTCAACAATCTCAGGTCGATCGCCTGACCGTTAAAAAAAATAAAATTCTCACGGAACAAGCAGCGTTCCAAGGTGTCGAAGCGCGCCTTCTCTCGCTCAAATCAAGCATGAGTCTACTGAACCGCTCGACGGGCTCAGTTTTTGATCAAACCACAGCATCATCAAGCGACGAATCCATCTTGACGGTGACTTCAGAATCGAAAGCCATTCCCGGCACTTACAATGTCAGGGTCAATTCACTGGCAAGAGCGCACCAGATAGGATCCCAGGGTTTTAATGACCCGTCGACCACGATTTCAACCGGCACGATCTCCTTTCAGGTGGGCGACCGGTCAGTAACTGATATCACCGTCGACAACTCCAACAACACGGTCGCTGGGCTTGTTGACGCAATCAACACCCAATCCGCAGACGTCTCGGCATCGATTGTATTTGATCAGGCCAACTCCGCCCATCGAATCCTGCTGTCGTCGAAGTATTCGGGCGAAGCAAACCAAATCAATGTCACCAACAACTTAATCACGCCTACTGGAAGTGAAGTACTGCCCGATTTTTCCGGTGCCGCCATTCAGGATGCGACCAATGCGGAACTCCAACTTGGCTCCGGCGCTGGAGCAATCGTTGCGGAGTACGACTCCAATGTGATCGATGGATTAATCGAAAACGTCACGTTAAACCTTGAGTCAGCAGACGTCTCGAAAGACATCAACATTAAGGTAACGCGCGACACTGCGGCCGCCAAAACATCGATCACGGGATTTGTCGAAAGCTACAATTCCATGATTCAGTACATTGATGACCAAACCGCCTTTAACACCGCCAACAATACCGCGAGTCCACTGTTGGGAAATCGAACGGTGTCCACGTTAAAAAACACTCTCAGTTCAATGGTGACCGAAAGTGTTCCCGGCATTTCGTCGTCAATCAATCGACTCTCGCAACTCGGGATCGACATTGATAACACTGGAAAACTGACGATCAACAACTCCGAACTGGAGAGTGTGCTGCAGGGCAATACGGAGGGACTTGACCCCTCAGACATTCAGCGCGTTTTTGGGATGAGTGGCCTGAGTGATAACTCCGGAGTCAGTTTTTTACTCGGGAGTACACGGACGAAAACAAGCACATCCAGCTACCAGGTCGACATCCTTCAGTCCGCCGAACGCGGGGTCGTCACGGCAGCCAATGGCCTCGGCAGTTCGATCACGATTGACGCTTCCAATAATCAACTACAGTTGACAATCGACAGCCTCGAAACAGCAACCATCTCCCTTGCTTCTGGCACGTATACACAAGAAGAGCTTGTGAGCCACCTTCAATCCAGAATTAACGGATCGGACACTCGAGATTTTGATGACGTCAATATCTCTCTTGAATCCGGGTTCTTAGAAATCACCTCGCAGCGTTACGGACTGGCATCCGAAATAGCCAATATCACGGGGACCGCGAGTGCCGTATTGGGGTTTGACGGAACTGAGACGGGCGTGGGGCGTGACGTGGCGGGCTCATTTATTGTCGATGGTGTGATCGAGACTGCGACCGGTACCGGACGCGTTTTGGTAGGCGATTCTGAAAATGCCAACACAGCCGACCTTCAGCTACGTGTCACATTGACGTCAGGACAGGTCTCGACCGGAGTAGAGGCAAACGTTAATATCGCGAGGGGAATCAGCTCATCCCTCGATAAATATTTTGGTGAATTGCTGGCTTCCGATGTTGGCACCCTAAAAACTGTCGACGACAACTTCGAGCTGAGAATCGAATCACTCGATGCGTCGATCGCGCGTGTCAATGCGATTAGTGAATCAAAAACAGAAGACTTGATCGCTCAGTTCACTACCCTCGAACGCGTCCTCAGTGATCTGCAGAGTACAAGCAGTTTTCTAACCAGCCAACTGGCGTCACTCTAACCTCTCGTTCAAAGATAACGGCAATCGCCTAACTAGAACTCAATTCTGTTTAAAAGGATGTAAACCAATGGCGTATCAAAGTGATCAAGTGCTGGACAATATGATCAAAGGACTTTCGAGAATCGACATGTTGCTTATCCTTTACGACCGCGCCATCGCTTCCCTGGCAGCTGCCCAATCAGCAAAAGAAGCGGGCGATCAAAAAATGTTGAAGCAGTATGGGTATGAATCCAACAAATTGATCATGGGAATTCACAGCGGTCTCGATACCGAGAAATACCCAATCGCGGTCGATGTTGCTCGACTATTACATTTTATCATGACGAGAATTGAACAACAGAATTTCTCCGAGGCCATTCATTTCACAAAGCAACTCCGTGAAAGCTATGCCCAAATCAGAGAACAGGCGGTTCAACTCGAAACTGATGGAGAGATCCCACCGATTGCCCAATCCAGTGGTGTAAACACCATCGCCTAAGCAAGTCTCAACGTCCTTTCCGGAAACATTGCGCTCCATTGAACCCCTCAGTGGCTTAGATTCCGCAAGGAAAAAACGACCTCTCCGTTGATGGATCTGCGTCAACGACGACTTGGCGGGTGATCTTGCGGTACCTTTCCCTAAAAAATGGATTGTTATGTGTGGAATTCTGGGCATTATCACCGGCCCGAACGGCGACTCACTGGATGAGTCGCGTGTGCTTAAGATGCGCGACACGATGGAAGATCGCGGCCCCGACGGGGCAGGTTTTTTTCGGCATTCCAATATCACCTTGGCGCATCGCCGACTTGCGATTCGGGATATCGCGCATGGCCAGCAACCTTGGATTTCTCAAAACGGCAAATATGCGTTCGTCTACAACGGCGAAATTTACAATGACGATGAAATTGCCAAATCACTCTCGGAGAATGGAATCCAGCTACACACCAATTGCGATACCGAGGTCTTAGCAGAAGCTTGGGCGCTGTGGGGCAAAAAGTGTATTGATAAGATCCGCGGCATGTTCGCTTTTGCCGCGATTGAGCTGAGCACGGGAAAAGCATGGCTGGTACGCGATCGAGTCGGCATGAAACCGCTGTTTTATGCCGCGATTGACGGAGACTTTATCTTCGCCAGCTCGGTCGCCGCCATCCGAATGCACCCTCGATTTACATCGCAACCGAATTTTGCGGCCATCTCTCACTACCTCCAAACACTTAGAATCACTCTTGGCCGAGATACCGTTTTTCAGGGAATTTCAACCTTGCTGCCAGGTGAAATCGTCACCTTTCAATACCCAGATTTGAACAGCGATTTCTACTGGGTTCCTCCCACACAAGCGACAACGTCCAACCTCGGATTTGAAGACGCAGCAACCCAGCTTGGCGAGTCGCTCAAGCACACCGTCCAACAACACCTCAAGAGCGATGTTAACGTCGGCATGATGATGAGCGGCGGAGTTGACTCCAATACCTTGGCAACTTTGGTGCGACAACAATCTGGCAATAAAATGGTTGGGGTCTGTGGTGGAGGGATCGATAATCCACCCACTAACGAAGCCGGCAGCGATTTTGAATTCGCGCGCTCCTGCGCCTCTCATCTCGATTTTGATTATTCGGAAGTACGAATCACTAGCGAACAATACCTCGACAGTTGGCAAGCGTTAGTCGGCAAACTCGAATCTCCGCTAGCGACACCAACTGACACCATTATTTTCAACATCGCAAAGCATTTGAAAAAGTTTTGTGGCGTTGCACTTGGAGGTGAAGGCGCGGACGAGGCATTCTGCGGTTACGCGATTCAGCATTGGTCCGGAAACGACTTCGATCGCGCCCAACGCACCAACGAATTAAATGAAACACAACAAGCTGAATTTCGAAATGGCCTAAACCAGCAATATGGTCAAGATAAATTCGGTTCGCTTGCCGAGCACTATCTGTCATCCAACGGCTTGATCCCATGGAGTGCGCAAAAAGCGCTCTTCCGTCCGGAATATTTTTCCGATGACATACCGCAGAACATCACCTCGCATTACCAACAAATGTTCGACTCGCACGGGGATATCCCTACCGCCGAAAAATACGCCGGTGTGTTAATAAGTGTCAATCTTGAAAGCCTCTTAAGGCGACTCGACACAGCCACCATGGCAGCCAGCCTCGAAGCGCGAGTGCCCTTTGCAGACCATGTCGTTATTGAAAATGCTGTCAAGCTCCCACACGACTATAAAATAGACCTCGCGCCAGGTGAAAAATCTACCTGGCTCAATTCTTTGGCTTTATCGCAACGAGGCAGCCTTCGGTCCAAACGGATCTTAAGGTCAGTCGCTTCCGGCCTTATGCCTACCGCGCTCGCGCAACGCCCTAAAATGAGTTTTCCAACTCCGCTCCCTCGCTGGCTTAGTTCGGATTGGCAGCCCTGGATCAAGGACAAGCTTGTAAGCAGTGATTTTGCAAAGACCCTCTTTCGGCCCGAAGCGCTCGCAGAAGTGGCCAACTTTCCTGATGGGCTCTCGCTTTGGAAATGGCCATTAATCAACACAATTATTTGGGGCGAGCAGTGTTTCGATTAAATAACACGTTTCCGCAATCCTGCCTCACGAGAACCTAATAATCGATAAAATAAGCACAGGCATCAACGCGAGCCGCGTCCAAGGACGTTTGTCGGATTTCCTAAAACAATTATCACATCCAGATTCAAATTACTTCGATTCTTTTACTAAGATAATTCGCGCGCGATGGTAGCAACTCGAAAAAACTAAAAAGCAACCGTCACCGGCTCATTAGCGTGTTCTATAATCTCGTAATACGCATGTTTTTTATCAAACGATATTTTTTTCAACGATGCCTTCCTAATCCAGTCGGAAATTATTGTGAATAACACGATCCTTAACCTCCCGAATACCGATTCGAAACGAAAGCTAACTGAGCAGCTCATACAAACCGCCCGGGAAATAAAAATGCTTCCGGATGTTGCCGCCAAGGCGATTGCAATTGCCGACGACCCCAATGCCAGCACCCAGGCTTTTGCAAACATTATCGCGCAGGATCCTCGGTTAACCAGAGATATTTTGTCGCTGTCCAACAGCCCGTTATTCCCCCGTGCTCCCGGCGTGAAACCCATTTCCTGTCTGAAAATGGCGATCAACCGTCTCGGGTCACGGCAAACCAAACAAATGATTCTCGTCTCATGCTATTCCAGCATGCTAAATCAAATGGACTTGGAAGAAGTTCATGTCCGTGAAATACTCGCCAGACATAGTTTTTTAACTGGCGTGATTAGCACCAAATTAAACAAATTATTTAAGCTTGGAATTCAAGGAGAAGAATTCACAGCAGGCTTATTACACGATGTCGGTAGAATCTTATTGGCCACCGCTGCACCGAAGGAGTTTAAGTTACTCGATACAATGGACTTCACCGAACGGCATGACGTCATTAAAGAGGAAATCGAGTTTATCGGAACTTCCCACGCCGAGGTCGGTGAGTGGTTTCTACTTCGCAACCACCTTCCCGAAGAATTAGTCAGTGTTGCTCGTCATCATCACAACCCTGCCGCGTCGGGAAAATTTAAACGATTCGTCGCCTTGATTTCAGTCGCTGACGATTTGGCAAACTATTATCAGCGTCAAGAATTAGAAAAAGAGTACGACTGTACGAATCTTGCCAGCCTTCGACTATTGGAAACACTCGGGGTTGAGAATTCCATCGCGAGGCTGGGCGAAGCTTGGCCAAAAATCTTAAGCGAGTCCGTTGAGAGTTCCGGCCAACTTTCCAGGCTTTAGAAAAAACCAAGATTGCGATTGGTTCCACTGCCAGTGACCCTGAGAACCATTTCACCCGGGGCTCAAATTCCTGATTTAATTCATTAACGAAGGAAATTCAGTAAGCTGGTAGAAGTAATTTGAGCCGTCACGGAGTAAGTAAACTCCAACAACGACTGTTCGTTTTGCAAACGCAGAACAGTTTCCGGAATATTGGTTGACTTCACGTCACTTAGCTGCGTTTCCACTTCAAGCTCGAGGTCCTCGATTCGATATTCCAGTTCTTTTAGTGACTGCAATGATGCAGACTGACGCCCCATTGTCACCAGTACATGATCTGCAATCTCGCCCAAATCTCCAATTCTGCGATCTAAAGCATTCGCATAATTAGCGTTGCTCATATCGCGACTGTTTCGAAGGTCTTGGGCCAACTCGTGAAGCACTTGAAAAGCATTGGCGGTTCCCGGAAACTCCAGATAATCGGTTCCGGTACGACTGATTTCCTGTGTATCGATGTGTGCCTGACCACCACTCAATGAATCGACAATCGTCTGACTCGCAGAAAAATCAATAGCGAGGCTGGTATTGCCTCCATCCACACTGATCGTTCCATCCGCAGTTAATCCGTCGGTTCCGCTAAATCCGGGAATAACAGAACTCATATCGAGATAAACGTGGCGTCCGCTGGGACCGGTCACCTGCAGGTCAACATCCGTGTTGGACCACGAGAGGGTCTCACCGCCGTTCAACTGAACGGTACCGAACGCACCGGTTCCACTGGTATCCACCACGGTTATTTGGTTGTCGCCTGAGGGCCCAATCACTGAATCTCCGTCAACAGAACTCGCCCCCGGCAAGACGCCGGATGTTCCATCAAAAGTGGTTAAGGTGTGCGAAACTACTAAATTAGCCCTCCCGACCATACTGTCAGTTCCCGCCCCATTTTTGGCGCCGGTCTCTCCGTAGACAAGCATCTCACTTCGATCGGCGTTTTCGAAAACTTCCTCGCCAGCATAAAATGTCTCAATTGATACCCTTGTCCCAATATAGGCATAGCTACTCTCCGAAGCACCTTGATAATCAGCAACCAAAGGCCCTCCCTCCACTTGAGGGTCCCCAAATTGATAGGGCGGCTGGTCTGCGCGAACGCCTGAATACAGATACGAACCCCCTAGTTGAGAACTTGCAATGTCCTTCATGTTTTCCAGTAAACTTTCAACTTCAATCGCAATTGCATTTCGAGCACTGGGCGTATTTGCCTGAACTCCCTGCTGCGCAAGCGATTTCGCCTGGACAAGAATATCGTGTGACTGCTGCATGTTGAGCACGCTCATGTTGAGCTTTGCCTCGGTATCGTTGACAGCCAACACGTCCGACTGCAAATGCTGAAGCTGAGTCGATAACGTAGTAATTTGGCGAAACGCCACCGGGTCATCAGACGCCCTTTCGAGGCGTACACCCGAGGAAATCTGACGCTGATATTTAGAAATATTTGAATTGAAATTCGCGACAAATCGAATTGCCTGATTCGTATTCGTTTGCGATGTGGTTCGAAAGAGCATTAAATTACCTGATCATTTGAAACAATTCGTCGAGCATGGCTTCCATGGATCGCACGACTTGAATCGCAGCCTCATAAGTTTTTTGATATTGGGTCAAGCTAATGAGTTCCTCATTAACATCGACTCCGGACACAGAATCTCGCTCCGTTGCGTATAGAAATTGCAAATCGGAGAGACTGCCTTGTACGCTAATAGAAGCCTGTACGCGGAAGCCAATTTCAGAATTGAGTTCCCCGAGGTAATTTTCGAACGTTGCGCCCTTTCCATCTACGAATTGATTTCGCATTTCGATAAGGCCCTTGAGATTGTTGGTGTCAGCCAAATCTCCCGATTGGGAAGTGGCAATCGCATCTGGATTCCCCTTAATCCTTGAATCAAGATCGATACTACCAGCGTCCTGTCCTGTAAAAAAATTGTTCAAACCGATGGCCGAGAGTAAACCGCTAGTGTCGGAGTTGGCTACCACGACAACGTCGAAGTTATCACCTGCCACCAGATCGCCCACACCTAATTGCAACGATACCCCCTGACCAAGATCAAGTGGATCCCCGGCTGCATACCCGTCTCCGACCTCAAGCTCATCAATCACGGTACCGTTGGAATCAGCCACCTGGATTTTTAACCCAACCGTCTTACCGATCTCTCCAGTTCCAATCGCGGTGAGGGTGTAAGCTTGATTTTGGTCGCCCGTATAGTTTCCACCAACGGCAGGAATCGCGGATCCCGTCACGCCAGCCAAGTCGGGTGTGGTCTCCATCCGACCAGTAAAATCAAAGTGATAACCAGGCTGTGCGATGACAGACATTTTACCTGTGTTGCTGTCGACGACCGCCTGGACATTGCTGATTGTCGTGATCTTGGTCGCGACATCACGCAACGAATCGGTAGCCGGATCAATGGTAATCCCGGTCGTCCGCCGTTCCCCCGAGGGAGACGTAATCGTCACAAACAGTTCCCCGGC
Organism: Mariniblastus sp.; assembly: GCA_028823415.1. Classification (GTDB taxonomy): domain Bacteria; phylum Planctomycetota; class Planctomycetia; order Pirellulales; family Pirellulaceae; genus Mariniblastus. Next base: position 39,995 of record JAPKBL010000006.1, on the reverse strand, counting down.
TTCGATGGGAAAAACTGCCGACTCGGCTAACGGCAAATCAACATCGCTGACTGGTCGAGCGCCTTGCAATGTTTTAAATGGTCCATCAATCCCAATGCCAACCGCGTGCAACTGATCCATCTGAGAGATAAGTTCCGCAGCAAAAGTATCAACCTGACCTGCAAAGCCCCCGATCATATTATTGTGCACGTCCAGAAGTGCCGCAATTCTTCCGCCGGCAAACTCAACGGGCCGGTCACCATTCTCAAGCTGAACCTGTATGCCACCTGCGGCATCCGTCACCGTTTCAAAACGAATTGGTGTCATGCCGATGTTTACCGTACTTCCGGCCAGCCCAAGTCCCATCTTATTTTGCACAAACTCAAATCGCTGTACGTCGACACGTTCGGCAATTCGATTCACAAGTTGATCGCGTTTGTCTAATAGATCATTGGGAGCTCTGCCCTCAATCGAAGCATTGATTTGGTTCTGCAACCCCACCAATTCCTCAATTTCCAGGTTGAGGGTATCGACCTCCAATTGAATCTGTTGCTTGACACCGTCTTTAATGTCGACGAACTGACTAGACGTCTCTCGGATACGGCTTGCTAAGTTTCCGGCCTGATTCAAAACGGAATTCCGCAATGAAATCTCCCCGGGATTTGCGGACAGCCGTGACATTTCATCAAAGAGCCCGTTAAGCGCGTCCTGGATCGAGCCATCGCCTACCGTGAGAATCGATTCTATCCGAGACTCCAACATCAGGCTCTGATCGATTCGGCTTAAATCAGAAGTGGAATTCGTATAGGCCGTTTCGGTAATATTGTTTCGAATGCGCCGTAACTGGCCGACATTAACGCCCGACCCGGCCACCTTCCCATCGACGATTGTCGAACGGCGGGTGTTAAGTAAGACATCCTGGCGATGATATCCTTCGGTACTCGCGTTAGCCAGATTATGCGAAATGGTATTGATCGCAAACTGACTAGCCTGAATCGCCGATAGTCCAATATTTAGATTCATGTTTTCACTCTAACAGCTCGTTTTGAGGAATCCGGAACCCGAAGATACCGTTTGCGTCTGCCCCGAGGCATCATAAGAATTTAAACTTGTCCGATTGCCGGTCAACAATTGATCAAAGTAATTCAGCGTATAAACGAGAACCGTTTGATTCCCCATTGCGATTGCAGAAAACTCGTTGTATTTGGATTTCACCTCATTCCGCAATGTCATCAATTCGCTTTTCATGGGCTCGGTTAGCTTGCGTGATATTTGAGTCACCGAAATCGGGCCTTCCGACTGGATTTCCAATTCATTTAAAAGGAGCGGCAGTTTTTTCCGTGCCTCAAGGACCGGATGAAACTTCTCTGTAATCTCGGTATTCAAGCGGTTTAACCGGGTGCGAACCTCTTCGTTGTCGGTGTAATGAGCGCGCGTCAATTCCGATTTATTTTCGGATTCAACATCGCTGTTTTTCGGAACCATCTCCCCCGTCTGTCGGTTGCGCTGCTCTTTTAAAATAGACTGAACCTCTAAACTCGATTCAATCACCGCGTCGAGCAAAACGGATTCCTGGCGGAGATGCTGCATGACCTGCCGCGTCTTCTCAATCAGCCGGTCTTGTCTTTGTTGATTTTCCATTAGTCTCTCTTCATTGTGACTTTCGTAACCGTCTTACCACTTGTTCAACCATCGAAAAAAACCACATAGCACTGCCATTGCCGGAGTCTTTTTGATTTAATCCTTTAACTACTCACTATCACCATTATTTTGGCGATAGATTGCAGCGGCGCTCGCTTCAATGGACGACAACTTTGAGATATGCGCCTGGATAGCGTCACCAATTCCTAAAGGCCGCGACTCTGAGAGATGTTGTCCCATAAACATATCGAACATACCTCCAAAAGTATCGCTTCCCTCTCCGCCGAACAGCCCTCCCTCGTCACTGTCCAGAGTATTCCGCATCTCTTTCAGCATCAGCGAGAGGAAAACCGATTCAAATTCACTCGCGGCGGCTTCTGCTTCAGCATCAAAACGCGCATTAAACCCCCGCTCGAGCCCGGCAAGTTGCTCCAATTGGCCAGCCTGCAAATTCACCGCACCCAGCGAATTACCGATGTTGTTATTCATTTTAAAATCCCGCGACCTAGGTTTTGTTTCACCAACACTGCGAGCGATGCGTTATCGCAATACGTTATTCAAGTACCAATTCCGCCTGCAGAGCGCCCAATCTTGCGGCCTGTTCCAAAATAGGAATCAAATCGCGTGGCGGCACCCCCAGCTGATTGAGTAAGTTCTGAAGGTCTTGCACCGTCGGCTGCTCTGCCATTAATTTGTAATCCCCGCCCGATTCGGTGGCGGTAATTTCTGTACGCTCCAAAACTTCGGTTTTCCCGTCAGAGAAAGGTCCCGGTTGCGAAACGATCGGTGTTTCGTTAACAGTCACGATCAAGTCTTCATAACCGAACGTAAACGTCGACAGTTTGACGTGTTTTCCTATTACGATAGACCCCGTTGACTCATTAATAACCACCACAGCTCGACTATCGGTTAACACTTTTAACCGTTCAATCTGACTCACAAACTTCAGCTTATTCTTTTCAAATTCTGCTGGAAAACAGACCTGAACCACTCCACTATCAAGCCCCTTGGAAGCTCCCGGAAAAACAGCGTTGATCGCCTCTTCAATGGCAACCGCTGTGCTTCGATCTTTGTTCAAAAGTAACAAATCGAATGTTTTACTTGAAAAGGGCGATTCATTTTGTAACTTTCGCTCAATCTGCACAGACACCTTCGCCTTGGTGGGATGGTTCTTCGTGACACTCGCCCCCAGGCCGCCAACAGAAAAGCCGCCAACAGTCAGTGGCCCCGATGCAACGGCGTATCCTTCTCCGTCGGGATAAACTCTCAAAATCGTTGACACTAAGACGCCACCATACAGCGAAGTAGATTCATCACTTGCGGCAACCGTGCCAATTAGCTTCTCACCAGGACGATAGTTTGCGGGAACGTCTAGTGAGACAGTTACGAGCGCTGCACCTCCCTTGGCCACATCCTCGATGATGATTTCATTATTCTTATAGTAATTTCTTAGCGCCTGGGCTGTATCCGCGGATTTACTGCCTCCATCACCCAATCCAAGAACCAGTCCCAAGCCCGAGAGTCTATTTGTTCGATCGGAGCTAAGCCTAGTAATATCTTTGATACGGTGCTTTATTATCGGTGCGCTTGTGGATCTTGCCAACGACCCCCCGGCCCCGCTGCTGAGACTCTGAGGTGGATTGGGAATTGGAACGGGATCAGCCGGGTTGGCAGCCGCCTGACCGAAACAGATCGATCCTCCGAAACAAATCATTCCGCAACCGACCAATAAAGTCAGAGCAAATTGCCTTAAAACTGTACCAACTCGAATCATATCGAATTCCATTCCAATCAAAAAAACTTACGCTTCTCCAGCTCCAAACCTAGTACGGCCACCAACGATTCAGTTTTCTTCCTAACCATCCTTGATTGAAAAAGTGCTTCTCAGCACCCTCATTTACACTTGTCTCATAGCGAATGTCTAACTCTCCAATCTGTTTCGACGAGATCTCATTGGTGGCATTGACATCGACCGCACGAACTATCCCCGTCAGGATCAATACACGACCATCGCCCTCCAGTGAGACCTTCCGTTTCCCACGAATCAGTAAATTTCCATTCTGAAGTCGATCCACGACTGTAACTGTAAATCGATCCTTAAATTCCCGCTCGCTCTTGAATTTTGTATCACCTTGGAAGTCCCGATTCGCCGTAGCATCGGATGAAGCGGTTAAGTTTCCACCGCCTGACCCAATTCCTCCACCCATCGCGTAGGAACCACTGTTAGAGGTGTTCGCTGAATTTGTCTTCCGAAGCTGACGATTATCCTTGTTTTCGATATCCGATTGCTCATTAATAAGAACGAACAACAAATCTCCGGGCTGCCTTGCTTTGACATCGGTGATCAAGTTGCCACTTCCTTGAACCCTTCGCTCAAAAAAAGACGGCGTCTGACCGACAGCAGAATTCGGAACGATACCTACCACCATTGCCAATATGGAGAGGGATAAAATGGTTATCATTTTTCGGTTGTAATTTTCGAACATCAAGAGGCTCACCTAATCATAGCTGTCTAAAAATAACTCGTAAAACTAATCAAAATTTCATTCGATCGAGGCAGAGTGCGCGCTCAAGACACGCGCAGTAGCCCTTTTATTGGTCCGCGGATGAATGAATTCAACTCGGTCACCCAACGCTCCCTCAGTAAGAGCCTTCACATCTTTGAATCCGACTGTCAACATTCCTTGTTGAAAGGTCACTTCAATTAGCGAATTACGCTTTACCAACACTTCGTCGCTCACTTTGATCCGACTGACACTAGCTGGTTTGAGCAACGAATATTTCTCCAAATCTTTCGTTGCCGACTTCCCAACCGCGTTAGAGTACGTCAGGAAACTATTACTGGTGCTTCGTGTGGATACAGGCCTGCGTACCGAATCTAGGTTTTCGGAAGTGAACGTTGTGCCTGCTTGGATATCGCGATTCGCAACGGCAAACTCACGATAGACCGACACGCTTGCCCGTATCTTCAGAGACACCTGGGATTTAGAATGCGTGTCCACCGTCGCCGAAAAAGTCTGATTGCCAAGCGGCAAATCCGTACGACCCACCGGCAGAACCACGATAGACTCAAGATCCCCCAAGTCTTTGGGAAGATTTAATTTTGGATCGACAACGACGTGAAGATCGGACGCCGCAATAGAATACTCATTTAAAATATTCCGTCGAATCTTGGCTTCAAGGGTTGGGCGGGGATCAATAGATCGCGGAACAGCTAAATTCTCTGGCGAAGACTTCAGCGTCAAAGGCGGCGTTTCGCTTCGATAACTCGCGCGAACGACTTTGATCGACTTGGGCCCTGTAATCTCAAAGTCGCTCGGACGATATCCCGCTAGGCGTAAACGAATCCCAAGCTGATCCTTCGAAATCACTAACTCCGGATCGGTTCCAGAGAATTCATCGATGTCAATTGAACCGATCCGCTTGGCAACGCCCACCCGATCGCATTCGATTTTTGCAATCTGCTCAAGATGGACAATTGAATCACGAATGACCACAGTTTCATTCACGAGTTTCAGTTGGATTGCCCGCGTATCCTGTTGCGCAAAGACCAACGAACCAAAACTAATAAGTCCGATAAAAGTCAGCAGAATGAATCTTCTTCTATGCATCATTTTCCCAAGTTATCGAACGAGTTGACTCGTGGTGGACAGCATCTCATCGCCAGCTTTGATCGCTCTGGAATTGATCTCATAAGCGCGCTGCGCGGTAATCAACGAAACCATCTCAGAGACGACTTCGACGTTGGAGGCCTCGAGGTGCATTGAGCGGATCATTCCAAACCCATCTTCGCCCGGGTTACCGGCAAATTCGGGACCCGAAGCATCCGTTGCTAGAAAAAGATTCCCCCCATTTTGTCTCAATCCAGCAGGATTGGAAAAACGGTAAAGCTCGATCTGGCCAATTTCAGAAAACACCCCGCCCTCCATAACACCAACCGTACCGTCTTTCCCTATCGAAACCTCTTCAGCCGTACTAGGAATGGTGACCCCAGGTTCGATTTGCAGGCCATCGGCATTGACCAGTACACCGTCAGCGTTTTGAGTAAACGCGCCGTCGCGGGTATATCCAATTAGGTTGCCACTCGCGCTTTGCACCTTGAAGAAACCGCCGCCCTCGATCGCCATGTGGGTCGCAATACCGGTCTCAATCGGGGCTCCCTGGGTAAACACATTCGTTGTTCCCGTCGGGCGGACACCATTACCAATTTGCAGTCCAATGGGCGAAACCTGGCCGTCGCCGATTGGAGCACCAGGGGCTTTGGACACATCATAAATCAAGTCCGAAAACTCCAAGTGACTCTTTTTGAATCCGGTGGTGTTAACGTTGGCAAGATTATTAGCCGTGTTATCAATTAATAATTCCTGGGCCCGCATCCCGGTCGCACTCGTAAAAAATGCCTTAAGCATAAATCAATCCTTGCTTTTAACGCGCTTGTCTCAATTGTTATGAATTAATGTTCTCTTTAACCGCATCTGAAATTGCACGAATCGCACGCTGGGCCGATTCAACCCCCCGTGAGCCAATAATCAAGCTGATTAATTCGGTAACCGGGTGTGCGTTAGAAAGCTCTCGGTAACCCTGTAAGACGCTCGCACTCTCAGTTGGAGTCAGCGTCGCTTCGCCAAGCTTGAAATAAATCTGACTATCGATATCAAGTTCGCCGCCACCTGCATTCAGTAATTGATTGTCATCGAACTGAACTACATTCAACTGGCCAAACTCTGTTCCGTTCGCAGAAATCGCCCCGCCTGGATCAATGACAATATCGAATTCCGAGACGTTCGGCGGAATCACGATCGGCTCATTTCCCTGACCCAGCACGGGCAATCCGTCGCCATTGACCAATTGCCCTTGGGCATCTCGAAACAAAACACCATTCCGCGAATACAACTCGGCTCCTTCACCTTGGTAAACCAAAAAACCATCCCCAGCGATCGAAACATCGAGTTTTCGCTCCGTAGATTTTCGCGGCCCGGCTTCAAAATCAGTCGCCAACGAACTAACGCCGGATCCAGGGTAAGACCCCACAACACCATCCACCTCCGCAACATGCTCCGCAAAGGTAAGCAGCTGTCGCCGGTAGCCAGGTGTGTTCAAATGCGCAAGATTTGACGAGACAACTTCCTGTTGCCGGCTGTAATTCTCGAGTGCGGTCGCTCCGCTATAAATTCCGTTGATCATTTTCCACTCGTTTTGTATTGGTCAGCAACGCAGTCAAAGCAATCGCGAGGCCAATTCAAACGATATTGAAAATTTCAACGCATTTAATTTCAAATTCGCTTAGATCACAGGAGATTGTCCGCTAGCAACTTTCACTTAAACGATTTGGTAAACCTTAACGATGGAAAGGATTTCCTTGATGAGGAAAACTTTACCTATTCGAGAAGAGCAATTCCGATTAGCCAACCCAAATTAAGGCTGCCCCCTCATAACCGGTAAATTCCTCCCAACTGCGGGAACCCGCAAAATCTACCTGCGCCTGTATTTCAGATACATGTATTTCCGGCATTCGTCGATCATCACTAGTGGTTAGGGGCACTTTAACGGTTACGTTAAATGCGAAAACCAAGTTGCACCTTGTAATTTGGAGTTCCCAATTAACCGCATCTTTTCTTTTGTTCGCGAGTAGTCCTAGAAGCATGTCAGATCAAGATTCACAAGACGACAATTCAGAGAATCCAAAGAGCCGTCGGCGCGGCTTAATTTTGATTCTATGCGTTGCAATCATTGCGGTTGCAGGCGGGTTCTCAATGCCTTTCCTCGCTGCGCAGATTCAGGACCTTGGCTTTAAGAAAGATTCAACGGTCGGCTCGGATGACAGCGGCGCCAATGAAGAAGTCGATTACATCAGTTTCCCAGAGATCACAGTCAATTTGAATGAAGCTCGCCATGCGAGGTTCTTGAGAATAAATTTCTCGTTGCAGGTGCCGGCGTCTCAAAAATACAAAATCGAACAGGACGTCACGAAGAAGGCTCCTAAGTTCAACAACTATATTCAGGTTTATTTGTCGGACAAAACGCTGGAGGAACTCTCCGGTAGCTTTGGACGCAATCGCGTCAGTCGCGAACTAAGGGACTATTTCAACGAAGTACTTTTTGAGGACGGTATCGAACGCGTCCAAGATGTTTTATTTAATGATTTTCAAGTGCAATGAGCCAGGCTCCCCTCGAACGCTATGATTTCGCCGCCTCCGAACGTGTCAAACGACCGTTGCGGCAGCAGCTTGATATTTGGAGTGAAAAGGCAAGCGAAATTTTCATCCAGCAATGGCAAACCGTTTCCGAATCAGAAATTCAAGTCACAGCAAAAATAGTTGATGCTCACTCGTTTGTAGATATTCAGGAATCCTGGGCTAATCCATGCTCAGGAGCAGAGATTGGTTTTCGACAGGACACGGTAAGAGGTCAGTTGATCATCGAGAACCAGCAACTGAGGGTTCTATTGATGGACATTTTGAAGGGCGACGATTCGACCGACGGCCATCGGGATCTGACTCCAGTTGAAGCCTCATTGGCGACGCTGATTTTTGAATTAATTGCTGTCAGTTTCAGCGAAGGTTGGCAGGAGCAGGAACCGCTTGCATTTGAGCTAAGAGAATTCGATCCAATGCCGGAGCGAAATCGACTCTTTGCTGCAGACAAAAAGGTTTTAATCTGCGGCTTGGAAATAGAGTTAAACGGTCGCACCGCCGTGATGCACCTCCTGATCGCCCGCAACGAAACGGCGGCATTTTTTGGGATTGACCCTTCGGCTGCTCCAGAAAAAAAGACGGGACAACGAATCTCGCCAAACATGATTTCAAAAATTAATATCAAATTGGATGCTGAACTCGGATCCGCCAGATTGGAAATGACCGACTTGGTTACTCTTTCGGTTGGCGACATCATTATCCTCGAACAGCCGGTACGTGAACCGATTGCTGTTCGAGTCAACGGCGAGGTTTTATTCCACGCTTGGCCAGGTAAGCAGTTTAATCAGCAAGTCCTCAAAATTGATTCGATGGTGGAGTAGAAAACATGACCCTTGATACCGACAATCAGGAACCAGCAGAGGGTGTCGCCAACACAGTCGACGCCAACGCCGCTGAGTCCGCATCGACCGAATCGGTGGACGCCGAGCAAAATGCCAACAATGTTTCGGAAGTGGACTCAACTCCGGATGTAAGTGACCCCGAATATCAGGAGCTCTCGGACACTTCCGGCAGCAACCGTGCTGAGGATTTAGCACGGCTTCAGAATATTCAGATCACCGTTTCCGCGGAACTGGGGCGGGCAACAATCCCAATTCAGGAATTGATGCAACTCGGAGAGGGTACGGTTCTGGAACTCAATCGCGAAATCGACAGCCCCGTCGAACTCGTTGCACAGGGAGTTAAATTAGCATCCGGCGAAGTCGTCGTGGTGGACGGTTGTTTTGCGATTCGCATCACCAAAGTGGAAGCTCAAAATTGAGGCTGGCAGAAACGTCAAAAATCCAATGATTTCAAAAATCTCAATTATCGCAACGACTCTGCTCTTGTCATTCACCGCAGTGTTAGATGCTCAGGATCGCAACAATCAATTTGCTGAACCCTTACGGTTGGAAGCGGCCGCGTTGAATTCGGCCCTGCGCCCAATCCCGCTTCCCAAAAAACCAAGTGTTGATCATCACGTTACCGCGGCAACGCATCTTGAACCTCTGAAGACGAATCTGGACCCGGTTTTAGGCGTGCTCGATCAATTGAGCAAACGCATGGAAAGCGAAAAACAAAGTCTTCCAGAGATCGGCTTGAACGCGAACCCAACCCCTGTTGTTGACAACTTACTTTCAACGCCTCTCGCGCCGTCGACGCCGCTCGCTCTGTCTGAGTCACCGGGTGACGCCGCGAGTCCTGAAATTCAGTCAGCAGATTTCACAACCGTCGTGAAGGACCTAGCCTACAACACCTTGATCGTCCTTGCGTTTGGAGTCGGATTTATTTTCGTTGCCAAAGTCTGGTTTACTAAAAAACCTCAAAACCAATCCTCCAAAACGGATGTTAATTTTGACGTCCTAAGCACGCTCAAAATTGCACCCAAATGTAACTTAATGCTGATTCAGATTGGTCAGGATCGACTCGTCGTCGCCACCGACCCTCTCGGCGTAAAGTCCGTCGTTCGTCTTACCGATTCATTCGGCAGTCAACTCGATCTATTTGATCCCGAGTCCAGTGATCAGGACAACGAGATCCCAACTCCAAAAATACACAGGAGTGATGTCCCAACTTACTCGCTCGCCTCGATCGGTAAACCTCAATCCAAGAAAAGTAAATCACCACCGAGACAGGCAAAAACAGAAAAAGAAATACAACAGGATATGGAAGCCGCTTTAAAAAAATTCGGTCTTACTGATCTGATGTAAACAGTCACTTTTCTTAGGGGACTGGTCGGCAAGGAGGCTGACAATGGAAATTCAAATATTACTTGCTCAAGTTGAAGCTACGGATGCGTTCGGCGAGTTAGCACCCCCGATGCAAATCGCGATTTTGCTGGGAGCGTTGAGCTTTGCGACGGCAGCGTTGGTAAGTCTGACAGCGTTTACACGTATCATCATCGTACTTTCGTTTGTTAGACGCGCCCTTTCCACGACTGAAATACCGCCCAACCAGGTAATGTTGGGACTCTCTTTCTTTTTGACGCTCTTTGTGATGGCTCCTACTCTCGAGGCCATCAATACGCGAGGCGTTCAGCCCTACTTGGCAGCTCAGCAGTCCGAAGGGACCGCGCCAGAGTTTGGGGTGACGGAACTGGTGGTCGTTTCCACAGAGGAAATACGGCGGTTCATGACGGTGCATACGCGAGGTAATGACCTTCAGCTATTCGTCGATCTGGCGAATCTTCCAGAAACAACCAATGCGGATGAAACACCACTGAAAGTACTGATACCAGCGTTTATTATCAGCGAATTGAAAACCGCATTCATCATGGGCTTCTGTATTTATATCCCATTTTTATTAATCGACTTGGTCATTTCCACCATTCTGATGTCTTTGGGAATGATGATGATGCCACCGGTGATCGTTTCAACCCCATGCAAGCTACTACTATTTGTCCTCGTAGATGGCTGGCAACTCATCTCAAAAGCACTCGTCAGCAGTTTCATTATCTAAACGAAAATATAATTTAAACGAAAGTCCAGCACTCTCAACTCTCATTAATGGCAAGCAAAGCAATTAACAAATCGAAAACTAATTTTAGTTTTGGCCAGCAAAGCGAAACGTGGCTCTCCGTCGCGTTTCTGTTGACGCTAGCGGTGTTGATTGTGCCGTTGCCAGTCTTTTTACTGGACATGTTTCTGGCGACTAACATCGCCATTGCCGTTTTGCTTCTCTTGGTCACGCTCAACGCAAAACGTCCACTCGACGTTTCCGTTTTCCCGTCGCTCCTGCTGCTCATGACGCTCTACCGATTAGCGTTAAATGTTGCAACCACGCGTCTAATCTTACTCAACGGCGATGCCGGTATGATTGTCGATGCGTTTGGTGGACTGGTGGTCGGCGGCAATCTTGTTGTCGGTGGTGTGGTCTTCCTAATTCTGGTCACCATTCAGTTTATTGTGATCACCAAAGGTGCGACGCGAATCTCAGAGGTTAATGCGCGATTTACGCTCGATTCATTGCCAGGTAAGCAAATGGCAATTGATGCCGAGCTAAATATTGGAGCGATTGACGAAGTCGAAGCGAAAAGACGACGAGACGACTTAGCCGCCGAATCAGAATTTTTCGGAGCGATGGACGGTGCCAGTAAGTACGTCCGCGGTGATGCCATCGCAGGCTTGGTCATTATGGCCGTCAATGTCCTCGGCGGTGTTATTCTCGGCATGAGTAACGGTCAAGGACTCATGGAGGCCGTTCAGGTTTACACGATTTTGACCATTGGCGATGGTTTGGTCTCTCAAATCCCTGCGTTATTAATCGCCTCGAGCGCTGGTATTTTGGTTACAAAATCGTCGTCTGACGCGAATCTTGGAGAGGAAATCGGTAGTCAGTTTATCAAGAGTTATCGCGCTATGTTTACCGGCGCCATAATCTTAATTTTCATTGCTTTAGTGCCCGGCCTCCCCAAAACGCCCTTCATTGGAATCGCGATAGCAATCTTTTTGTTGGCCCGATCCGCCAAGAACAATAAGGACTCCGAAAGTAAGCGAGAGTCGCAGGAACAGGATGAGAGCCATCAGGTAGTACCGTCCCCAGATGAACAGAACCTCGATAACTTCCTCCAAAATGACCGAATCATCATTGAAGTAGGGGTTGGCCTCATCAATCTTGTAGAACCAAAAATTGGAAAAAGTATTGTCGATCGTATCTCGACGCTCCGAAAAGATCTTGGCACTCAATTTGGATTCTGGATTCCGAAAGTCCGGATTCACGACAATCTAAAAATCAACGTTCTTGAATACCGAATTAAAATCGGTGGGCGTCTCGTTGGCAAAGGCGAGATCCAGCCCAACGAGTACCTCGCCATCAACCCGGGCAATGTGCATCTGCAAATCGAAGGGCGGGACACTACCGATCCTGCCTTTGGATTGGCTGCTAAATGGGTCACCGAAGCCAACAGACGAAGTGCGGAGATCGCCGGGTTTACCGTCGTCGATGCCGCGACCGTCCTGACGACTCATCTGGGCGAATGCTTAAAGCGACATGCGGATGAATTACTAAGCCGTGAAGACATGCAGAAAATGCTGGACAAACTCAAAGAAGTGTCGCCGACCGTTGTGGGGGAAATCAAACCGGAAGCTTTAAGTGCCAGCGTGCTCCATCAGGTTTTGATCCGGCTTCTCAAAGAGTCTGTTTCCATTTCGTCTTTAGAACGGATTATCGAATCCTGTTCGCATCACTACGGACATGCCAAAACTACTGCGGATCTTACTGAATATGTGCGAGGCGACATCGGCGCGCTAATCGTCGAACATTTTCGCGATGACACCGGCAGGGTCTGTGTGGTCCTCCTCGAACCCAAAGTCGAGCATCAATTCCGTCAATCTTCTAATGGCGAGATGATCGCGATGCAACCAGAGCATCTCGCTAACTTGGTTGACAAATTCAAATCCACTTGGGAATTGGCCTCGATGCAAAACAAGCCCACCGCAATTCTGGTGGATTCATCACTGCGTCTTGCGATGCGTCAAACTATCCATCGCTCACTGCCACAAATATCAATAATTTCATATAACGAAATCCCTGGCGATCTCTTGATTGAACCGGTCGCCGTGATTCGGAGCGAAGATATTTTCGGAACCGAATCCACTCCAATCGATCCAGCCAACTCGATGGATCCTAACGCTCAGGAGCAATTCTCTTGAGCATTGAAAATCAAATCACCAATCGCCGAATAAAGCGGATTGGCCCCATTGGCAAGATACTCGGACTTCTGACCGCGAGTTTGGTTGCATTGATTGGGCTGGCGATGGGGCTAGAACCGCAAATCATCCTCTGGCGTGCGGTTATTGCCTCGTTTCTGATCGGCTCGATTGTCGCCTTCGGGGTCAGTGTTATTCAGGTCGCGAATAATAAAAGGAGCTAATCCACACACCGAAATAAATTTTTTGAACTCACCAGTACCAAAACCGAAGTAAGTTTTAAATAACATGGACCAGGCGATTAAAGCATATCGAGAAGCCGCCGTTGAGCAGTTGCGCAATCAACTGATACTCGACAACGTGGATTATGTGCGGAAAATCCTGAGTACCATGAACGCCGTGTTGCCCAACAATTACGACCGCGAAAACCTAGAACAGGCCGGAATCGTCGCCCTCGTTGAAACTGCGAATTCATTTGAGCCCGAACGCGGCATAAAATTCCGCACTTACTGTTTTCCGCGAATTCGTGGCGCAATCATCGACGAAATGCGGAAAAACTCGCCCATTCCTCAGCAAATGCTGGCTCATATCAAGACCGTCAAAAATGCTTACATGAGCCTTGAGCCTCCAGTCACTCCAGAAAAACTCGCGGAAACGACAGGGCTTGGCATTGAGAAGATTCTTCAAGTGCTCGAAGCCATGCGGTTTTCGCAACCGCAAAACTGGAATGATCTTTATTGCAATATCCATTCGACTTGGCGGTCTGGGGAAGACAGTCCTGATTCAGCGTTGGAGAACGAGGAACTGAAGGGGCTCGTCGCAGATTGCATTGAAAAACTACCAGAGAGAGAACGACTCGTACTGACGCTGTATTTCACCGAAGATTTGAGCCTTACTGAAATTGGCCAAGTAATCGGTGTCTCCGAATCTAGAACGTCTCGCATTTTGGCGGCAGCAAAATTCCGCCTCAAGGAATTGGTCAAAGTAAACATCGAGTGATTGTAATGAATCGCTAAGGCTATCTCGAATCGCCGACACAATCTATCAAGGAAGATAATCGTGAGTACTGAAGAGACGCCCATCAAGGGCAGCATCCTAAGATCAAAAACGGCGCGTGGGACATCCGCAAAACAAATCATTGGTCCGGCGTCCACCAATATCATTAATGACCCTAAGGGTCATTCAATCAAAGTCAACAAACTAAACGGCGCCGTCGATTCTATCGAAGTGAATTGCTCGTGCGGTGAACGAATTATTGTGAAGTGTGATTATGAATAGAAAATTGCCAAGCCAAAAATGCGTTGCGATGTTTCCATTGAGCAAGTCACCGTTCAAACATTTTCGCAACAAACCAAACCAAAATTTATCACGCGCCCTCTGTTTCTGTGCAGTCGGTAGTCTTGTGTGGTTTAGTGGCTGCGCGTCCAATCCGATGGGATTGTTCCAAAGCATGTCACAGCCCTCATCGATCCTGAATTTCCCAGGCAACAACCAAGGCTCAAAACTAAAACCATCCTCGCCATTGGTTGCCAAAGCCGCGGCAACGGCGACCGAGATAGATGCCCCTAATTTAACATCCGTGGATAAGCGGGGGTTGTCTGAGGCTAAAATAAAGCCCGCCTCCGGTGCAGAAACCGTGGCCACCGTTTCAACCGCTAGTTTTGTGTCACCCAATCCGTCTCGATTTAAGACTCCGCAAGATGAAAATCAGGCATTGTCTCTAATCTCGGCAAAAGAATCGCCGTCCACATCCACCCCACCGATGCAAACTCAGGGGCCACAGGCCAGTGGGAATTTCAAGCCGACCGAGTCGCCAAGTCAGCCCAATTTACTGCCCGCCCCTCAACTCTCTGAAAGCATTAAGATTCCTGATAACCTTGGCGGCCAACCAAGGTTTCCAAAAACTAGTGGAGAGTCTCCCTGCGATACAGGCCCCAATACCTCCACCAATATCACGCTACCCTCGATCGCTTTTGCGCGATCAACGGTTTCCGACCCTAATTGCCCGCCTGCAGGTTTCGCCTCCCTCGACATGGGAATGAACTCGCAACGACGCGGTGGCAGTTATTTGAATGGAAGCGAATTTCGACGTGACCAAACCACTGCCACCGAATACATGATCCAGTTGAAAGACCAAAACTTAAAGTTAAAGGCCGAGAAAGAGTACCTCAAAGACACGGCAGAAACCCTCTCCAGACAACTTCGGGATGAGCAGACAGCGCGTCAGCGAGCAGAAATTGAATTTGATGAAATTCAAATAGAAAACAAAGACCAGCGGAAAGTAATTGCTCAACTTCAACTTGCCTATGAAAATCTAGCCAATAGAAAAATAGAAGTGGAGAAAGAATACGACAACAAGTTACGTGAAATTGAGACAACCCTCGACAAGGCCTTGCTCGAAGCCATGTACGATGCAAGTAATAAACAATAACCCTTCACTAGCCAAACCAAAGGATCCTAGGGTCTAGCGTCAATTGTGATGTCCTACACGTTCTCATGAAATTTATTACTGCATCACTCCTTGTGATATTAGGCATCACTTCGATAGAAGGCTGCCCACAAACGAGACCCCACTAATCACTACCGCGCCGAAATCAACAACCTTGCTACGGAACTGCGATACGGAACTGCGAAACGGAACTGCGAAACGGAACTGCGAAACGCAATCAAAACACTTGACTAGAAAAAATCAAATCCGGCCTAGATGCCGGCTTGGCTGGACACTCGCACAGCGATGCTAAAACGAAAATGGGAGTTCAGTTTTTACTCAAACTGAGAAATCGAAGCCATGCTCAACAAAATGACAATACCGGAAACCGACAACCCGCTGCGCGATCCCTCGCGACGCAGTGTCCTTTTGATGTTGCTAGGACTGGGGCTTTCTAGCGGCTGCAGTCATTTTTCGTCATTAAAAAAATTACCCTTCAGACGAAAACAATCGGCAGTTCCAGTGGATCCGCCTAAAAATTGCCACGCCTATTTCAACCCATCACTTTCTCCCACGACTCCCCAGCGGATGCTCATCTTGCCGTCGGGTCCAGAATTAACAAATTACCCTTCCCACCGTAAAATCATCAATGAACTGGCAGCGACCATCAAGACCGCACAGATTTGTGATGTTGTCACCTCAGAAAGCTTTAGATTAGAAGCGCAGATCGACGCGGTACTTCAAGGCAAATTTGATGAGCGGGAAATTGCGGCGGTGGCGAGACGGTTCGCTGCGGACTCAATCGCCCTGATTCGCATCAACGAATTTAGAACCGTCACGCCGTATCAAATCAGTCTGTCACTTGTATTCATCGACACCAACGAATCGGTCGTCTCCTGCAGCGTTGATGGTATTTGGAATTTGGGAGATCCTGCCACTCGCAATGCTTACTTAAAATACCTATCAAACTCCCTCGACGCGCCTCAGCCTCAGGATTCTATCTATCTCCAGTCGCCGCATTATCTTTCTAAATTTATTGCGCGTGAAATCACGACGGCAATTCAATTGCCCAGTTAGAAAACAAGTGGAATTCATCGCAGTCGAATTGCAATAGATATTGAATCGAGCCTAAAGGGAAGAAATTCACTGATCCGCTGCACCTCTTTATGCGGGTTTCGATTTTACGCGATAGCCCAGCCCGTAAAAAATCAACAGGATGAGCAATTCGCCCAACAGTACGGTAGCGAAAAAGGCAAACCACCTGCACGCCTCAACGGACAAAGAAGGAAGAAGGGGCCTGGCGTTGGAAAACAAAAGCATTGGGACAACGGTGATCGCGCCCCCTGCAATCGTCAAAGTAAAAATTAACAAGACGATTCGCCAGCGATATTTTTGTGAAAATATCACTCCGAGAGTGACCAAACTGATCATTGAAACACACAGCCCAATTGCAAACAATTCCGCAATCCCTTTAGCCACCTCTGAAAAATTCATATTCTCCAGTGGAACGGTTTCAACGGTGACAACGTCGATGACAATCTGCGTGCCCCCAATCAACAACGCAGCGTGAGCCATGACCACGAAAAGGTCTTGGATTTTAAAATGGAAATCCATATTTTTAGTTGGAATCAAATAATTGGGGACGATTGATAACTTGAAAGACAATCGAATTACAAACAGCGGCAGTTGAACCAAGAGGAAAATCCCAACGACTCCCGCGAAAATGACATTCACATTCTCAAGACTAAATTGAGGCTGAACCGCCGCACTTGCTAGAATCCAGTTGTTGATCAACAACACGAGCGAGGTAATCGCTAACGGAAGACGCCAAATACTTTTCTGGCCACCAAAACTGCACCAAATCGCAAGCAGGCAAATCTGAACCGCTAGAATTCCAGACACAAATCCAAGTGAAATCGCTTCGGTGATAAAAACGACAGGAGGATTTCCGGCAAACGCCAAGACACCAACAAAATCGAATACATGAGACCCAATAGACAACGCCGAAATGATCAGGACCGCGGCAAAAGATGATTCGGTCGTCAGGCGAGTTTTCGTCAAAAAATCGACATGACGCTTACTCAATTGAGTTTCCATCAGCACCATGTCACTCTTACTAAAGCCATTTCTCGTCGAACCAAATTATTACAAACAGATAACAAATTAAACTCAAACGCGACTAAGCCAAGCATGACCGTCGTACCCAATGCACTAAACGATGATCTCATGGGCAACGGTTCCGTGTACATCGGTCAAGCGAAAATCTCGGCCGGCATAATGATAGGTTAACCGCTCATGATCCAATCCCATCAAATATAGCATGGTTGCATGGAGATCGTGAATTGTCATTCGCCCTTCAATCGCATAATACCCGAAATCATCGGTCTTCCCATATCGGAATCCCCCTTTGACTCCGCCACCGGCCATGAACATAGTAAACCCCTCGGGATGATGATCTCGCCCGATGGTTTGCGGACTTCCAACTTGCGCCGTGGGCGTTCGTCCAAACTCTCCGCCCCAAAGCACGAGAGTATCATCCAATAAACCACGCCGCTTCAAGTCTTTGATAAAACCCGCTATCGGTTTATCAATCTGACCGACATTTATTTCATGGCCTTGCTTGATATGAGAATGTTGATCCCACTGTTCGTTATTGAATGGCAATGAACCAGCATGACTCACCTGAACAAATCGAGTACCCGCCTCCGAAAAACGACGAGCCAACAACAGTTGATGAGCAAAGTTTTTCGTCTTGGGATCATCGAATCCGTATAGTCGCAATGTCTCTTCGGTTTCACCACTGAGGTCGAGCACGGCAGGGGCTTCCGCTTGCATCCGAAAAGCCATCTCGTAGGATTGCAGCCTGTCATCTAACTCGCCATCAACTCCAACCCTTTTTTCATAGGTGCGATTCATCCGTTTCAATTGATCCAGCATCATCCTCTGCTGCTGCCGGCTAACACGATTGTTTTTTAAAAATTCAAACCGTGCTTTTGCGGCGGGCGTGTTGGGATAGCCCGGGGTGCCCAAGGGAACACCTCGATGAACGTTAGGTAAAAAAGCAGATCCAAAATTATCGACACCCCCATGTAAGCTCGTTGGGCAAATGGTCACATAGCTCGGAAGGTTGCGGTTTTCGGTCCCCAATCCATAACTGACCCACGACCCCATGCTGGGTCGAACCAAGGACTCCGAACCGGTAAATAACTTCATGCAAGCCCCGCCGTGGGCAACATTCGTATCACACAATCCGTGCAGCATACATAACTCGTCGGCAACTTCCGGCAAATGTTGCCAAAGCTCGCTCATGGGAATTCCCGATTTCCCAGTCGGTCTGAATTTCCAAGGGGACGCCAGTAAATTACCCCGCTCTCCAAACTGCACTCTCGTCCGCTCAAAAGGTGGAGCCTTTCCGTCGTACTTACTCAACATTGGCTTCGGATCAAATAGATCGACATGGCTGGGACCTCCATGCATAAATAGAAATATCACTCGCTTGGCTCGCGGAGCAAATTGTCTTGCGTGAATCCGAATCGCTTCGTCCGCATTCTGATCAGCCACTAGATTGCCCGCCAGCATCGAATTTAACGCCAAGCCACCAAACCCCATGCAACCATTCAGTAGTAACTGCCGACGATTAATACTTAAATTACTCATATGGGTTGGCATCCGATTTTCCAAGCACTCGTTTACATTTAATTAACATTGATCATTTCGTTCGACAGTAATACTAGATGACAAAACGCCGCCCATGCGTCCTCCCGACTCGCGCCCTCGGCCTTGCCAAAATTGGAAATAAATTCAACCGCGGAGCCAACCTCCTCAGCCGTCGCTTTTCTTGCAAAAGCAAGCCGATACGCATATTCAACTCGGCCGCCATCGTCGGAGGATCTTTCCAACAGCCTCGCAGCCATCTTTTGGGCAATTTCCGCAACCCATTCGTGATTCATCATCAACAGGGATTGGGTTGGCACTGTCGTTGCATGTCGATTACCCGTTGGAAATGCCGGATTTGGGAAATCGAATAAGGAAAACATCTGATACACATTAGTCCGAACAATGGGCAGGTAAACCGATCGCCGCGTCGATGCTTCATAGATCTCCCGATTCCGTTTTAGCGCCTCCGGGGAAGGACTGAGGGTCGTGATCCCCTCCAACACTCCACGTTCGACCCCTCGATCTAATTCGCTAGACATCATTAACATGGAATCCCGAATGGCTTCGGCCTCCAATCGCCGCGGAGCCGACCGCCAATACCATTGGTTCTCTTGATCACGGTTTGACGAATCGCTATCAAAATGAAAACCCATTCGGTAGGTATTCGATTCCATAATGTGCCGATGCAGCATTTTAACGTTCCATTTATTTTGGACGAAGTAGCCCGCCAGATAATCGAGTAACCCCGGGTGAGTCGGATGGGCTCCGGAGAATCCAAAATTCTCTGTTGATTCAACAATCGCTTTTCCAAAATGCCATCGCCAAATTCGATTCACCATCACCCGGGCAGCCAGAGGAACTTCCGACTCTGTGATCGCTTGGGCCAACTGTAGTCGTCCGCTGACCTCACCAGCCCCGAAGCTCTCCATCTTGGGAGCGACAATACGAGGCGCCCGCCGATTGACCAATGCTCCTTTTTGAAGATGGTTGCCGCGAATATTAATCTGCATATCCGTGGCCGGACCATCCGTAACGGCCATCGCAATAGAATTCTGCAACTCCAATAAATCTTGACGCACACTAAGGATGCGCTCCGAAAACCCAACATCCCGTTGCGCGACTTGACCACGAAGCTCTTCCGGACCGGCCGGCACTGCCAACTGATTGAAGCCTTCTTTTTTTACAAGATTTAACACTTTCTCTAGGGTAGATATTTCATTTTCCAAGCCATCCAAAACAGCGGGATTCGCCAACATTTTACGTCGCATTAGTTTCGCCCAGCGGCGGAGAATAACGGGGTTTAACTCCCGTTCACTCGCAATTTCTTCAGGTGACCGAAATACACTTTTTTGCTCGACCGGAACTAATCTTAGTTTGTCCAAATGAGCCGAAACACCATTGATCTCGAGTCGAATTCGATGATCGTTGCGCGCCAGATCGACGCGGGCCTGCGTCACCCATTTCTGGTGCTTCGGCATCCAGCCGCCAGTCAAATCCGAACACGCCTGGCTGTTAAGGATCACGCCGTCCAACTTTAGTACCATTGGCCTTGGCTCGTTGGCCGCATACCGCAACTGCAGCAAATACTCTCCCGGCGGCGGGGAAGGGGAGTTGAGTTGGTACTCAACGAAACTAGGACTCCCTTGTCGAGATGTTGCAGCGATGCCTATCTCCGCACCATAGCCGACGTCGAGTCTCTCGAAATCTCCCTCAGCGAACTCCTCTGCCTCAACCTCCCAATAGTCATCTTTAATCACTTTCGAGATTGCTATTTGGTCAACATGAGACATCACATTGGGCACCTCAAAACGCAGAACATTCTTCCCCTGGATAAATTTAAATCGCCCGGCAACATGCCAACGTTGGTCCTCGGGGTTCCAACCGCCCGTGGTGCCACCGATGGCAGACTCTTTTACTATCTTGCCGTTAAGAAACAAATTTCCCGGACGCGAATCGAGCGCTGCATAGCGAATATCCAATTGATAAACACCCGCTTCATCCATTTCGAGATCATGTTCAAAGGTTGCCAGACCCGCCCCCGCTTTGTCAGAGATAATCCCGATCCCTTCACCATATCCGTCGGTAACGACACCGAAATTTCCTCTGGAGAAGTTTTCCGCCTGAACTTTCAATACGTCCGGCAATCCATTGGAATTCACCAATCCACCAACGGGAAGTAACGGTTGATTAGCTGTCTCCGAAAGCAACAACCGAACCTGCGCACCAAGTTCCGCGCGCTGCCAACCGATGACCTCAGGCACTTCGACGAGGTAACGGCCCGCATGCTCGATCGCCTCCTCTCCCATTCGCACCCCGACCGATTCCCTGAGTTGGATCTGCTCGATAGCCAATCGATCTAGCTGCGATTCCAAAACGGGTGTCTGCTCAGATCTAAGGCTTCGATCCTGGAGCCGAGTGCTTCCCAGAACACCGGCCATGGCATAATAGTCTTCCGAGGTAAACGGATCGAATTTATGATCATGACATCGAGCGCAACCGACGGTGAGACCTAAAAAAACGCGCCCGATGGTATCGATTTGCTCGTCAATAATATCGCTTCGTTTTTTCTCTAGATCCTGTTCAGCATCAATCTTCACACCCAGTGCCAGAAAAGTAGTCGCATTGATGTGATCGTTAAACTGTTGCACCTCTTGATGTTCAAGTAAGTCGCCCGCAATTTGCTGGTGAATGAATTGGTCATATGGCAAATTTCGGTTGAATTGCTCAATCACATAATTCCGATAACGCCACGCCAAAGGGTAGGGCTTGTTCTCATCGGCACCATTGGAATCAGAGTACCTCGCGACATCGAGCCAGTGTCGCCCCCATCGCTCACCATAATGCCGACTCGCGAGTAAGTCATTCACCAATCTCTTGAGTCCCCCAGACTGGTTCAGAATGCGATAATATTTTGTTTGCTCCTCCGGCGTTGGCGGAAGACCAATCAAGTCAAAAAATACTCGGCGAATAAGGGTCGCCCGATCGGCAGTTTCTGGAACACCCAATTGTTGCGATTCGATTCCATGCAAGATATATCGATCAATGGGATTGACGATCCACGCTTCATTCTTAACTACCGGCGGCGGAAGGTCCTCGAGTGGCTTAAATGCCCAATGGCTCCACGCCGAATCCCAATCGATCTCACGGGGTTGCGGCCCGTCCGCGGTCTTAAATGAATCGGGGGAAAACGCACCCGACTCAAGCCAGATTTCAAAATCTCGAATAACCGAATCTGACAACTTCCCTTTGGGGGGCATCTTAAAATCTTGATGTCGAAGCGCGGACAACAAGATGCTCTCGTTTGATTTTTTCAAATCAAGTGCGGGTCCGCTATCCCCACCACGGAGTAAACCTTCCAGCGAATCGACCCAGAGCCCACCCTGAAGCGTTGAGGCCCGCTGACTATGACAAGGATAGCAATGCTGCACTAAAACGGGGCGGATTTGCGTCTCAAAAAAACTGGATTTCTCGTCATCTGCCGCGGCAGGAGCAACACACGAAGCGAATGTGGTGACCCCCACTAAAAGCAGAAAAAGATTCAATTCAAAGCGCATGTCGTGACTTCCCAATCATCTCTTTTATCAATGCGCGAACCGCTCAGCTCACTTTAATTCGGGCGAGCTTGAATTCTCGCTGCCGCAGAAAAGAATGTCAAACAATTAGATATTTTTTAGGAACCAAACCGTAAAAGAACTGCTCAATGAGGTCGGCATCTGATTAATCTTATCGCAATCCCTAAACGGCTATTAGCGGGAATGCCAAGCATCATCCCGACCACCGCCCTTGCGCTGGAGCCCCGCAGTCCCAAGCACGCATCGGTGTCTCAGTGGCTCACTGCAGACTCAATTATTTTTACGTCTGCCCACTTCATCGACATCGACAGCAGCTCCAGCGTTTGGGCGCTACTTTGGGCGCTACTTTGGACGCTACTTTGGACGCTATATCGGTGATTTTTTCCTGCACGGAAATAACACCAATAACTGATACCTGATCGGAAGCCACAACTAGCTTCAACTCCCATCGCGGCAGATCCATCTGGTGCACTCCTTGATGCCCAATTTCATCAATCCGGCATCCTTTGAATGGACGAAATTGAGCCTGTGGCCGCTGCAGGATTTCTCAACAACTCTCTATTTGTACGATTTTTACGATTTGCCACTACTCAGGCTCCCAAAATACAATCGTTTAATTCAAATCGAACCGAATATTCAGTCACGGTTCACTTCACATTTCCCGGAACACGAAAACCAGCGGAGCCCCATCCCCAATGCGCAACCCAAAAGAGGGCTCAATCAAGAGAAATGTGGAATTTAAAGCGAATTAGGAGTCGCAGCGACCGCTTAATTGGTCGCTGGGCGAGCCAATCTCAACCTAACAAAGGAGAGAGGTAGCGGCCGAAATCCAAATATTAACATATGACAATTTTCACTACTCTAGGGGGGTGTTTATGACGTAGGCTTGCGAGGATTCACTAAACCCCGCGAAACCTCCCGCCAACAACAATGCACTTCATCGCAGAAAAGACGATTCCATTTCAGCCCTGCAGCAAATCAAGTGTATTTGTCGGCCGTCAGCCAATCTACACGCGAGACCAAGCCTCATTCGGTTACGAGCTATTATTCCGTTCGAGTTTTGTCAATCACGCAGACATCGAGGATGGCCAGAAAGCCACGGCTGAACTGCTCGTCAATACGTTCGCCGAGATTGGGTTGGAGAGAATTGTTGGATCCCTTCCAGCGTTCATTAACGTCTCGGAACAGTTCATTGTAAATCAACATTGCCATTTTCTACCCAAAGACAAGGTCGTCATTGAGGTCTTGGAAAATGTCGCGCCAACTCGGGAAGTCTTGCTCGCGCTGGGTGATCTCAAGCGTGAAGGATACACAATCGCGTTAGACGATTTCGTTTACGCAGAATGTCTGAATCCCATGCTCAAACTGGCTGACATTGTCAAGATTGATGTCTCCGAATTTGATTGCCTAGAAGAGCTAAGAGAACAAATCAAATGCATCAAACCATTCGGCGTAAAACTTCTCGCCGAAAAGATCGAATCGGTTGAAGAGTTTGAAAACTGCAAGTCTCTAGATTTCGATCTATACCAAGGCTTCTTTTTTTCTAAACCATCGATCGTGCAAGGACGAAAACTTCCCGCCAATCATATATCGATGATACAGATTGTTGCCCTGATTCAGAATCCATCGGTAACACTCCATGAAATTTCCGATATCATTTTGACCGAGCCGATTCTGGCTTACAAATTACTTCGCTTCGTTAACTCGGCCTACCACGGCTTATCGAAGGAAATCGATTCGATTCAACATGCTGTAACACTCACCGGAATCCGACAAATAAAAACCCTTTGCAGTTTAACTGCGCTTGCGACAGCCTCCAGCCAAAAGCCACTGGAGCTAATTCAAACACTCTTGATTCGCGGAAAGATGTGCGAACTTCTGGCGACCAAGCTCAGCTACGAAAAAACCGAGTCCTATTTCTTAACCGGTCTATTTTCATTGCTCGATGCGCTCCTTGACATTTCAATGGATGAAGCGCTGGCGATGCTACCTGTTTGTGATGAAGTGATAGAAGCTATAGCCGACGGCAAAGGGCAGATGGGAAAAGTCTTAAAGTGCGCCATCGCTTATGAAGCAGGAAACTGGGAGCAGGTCAGGCTCGATCCCCTCGACAAAAACCAGATCAGAAACATCTACTTCGAGGCAATCGCTTGGGCCAGACGCTCGATGGATGACCTCGCAAAAATTAGCTAGGACAGATTTGAAATTCTCAACATTTCATCTCCCCATGCCTCGCCAACTGATTGCAATCGAATGACAACATCTTAAACAGGTTGTCAGCGAGCTTAAGGCTCGATCACCCAGTTAAGCCTCCTATTTGAGCAGGCAGCATTCAGCAAATTTCGCGACCGCTGTAGACCTCTCATGCGCGCATTAAGCTATTGGATTTTGGAAAAAAACTCGTGCGGAATCCACCACTATCTCCCAAAGTGATTGAATATTGCCAACGTTGCTCAAAGCGGGAAGGCGTGGCCATTGTTGCGTATTGTTGTTACCTCTCGTTTACCGATGGAACGATGGAACGATTGAGGCAGCCGAAACAGTTACCGTCAACGCAAGCGAAGAGCAGTTTGGGATCTCTCCGGCAATGACCGACCTGTATCGAAAATGGGATTCAGCGTACGCGAATCGCAATGTCCAGTAGGTAATTTTGATTCACCTTCATTGGAAAACCTCGGGTCGACTGCATTAATTTGAGCACCTGTTTTTGCGGCTTCGTTAATACCGTGGATTGCCCGGATTGGTTGACCAACCAAATTTGATGGACATACTCATTGACTGCGGTTGCCCAATCGTAATCTCCACCTTCGATCTTGTTCTGTTTTTCGATGTCGTAATCTCCCGCAGCAATATCTTTTGCCATCAACCGACCTAATTGAGACTTCTTTCCAAAATCCCATTCTTCATGACAACAACGGTAGGCTTCCGTAATCGTGTGGAAACACTCTTCCCAAAGTGCATTCATCGAATCTGGACGCCACATTGAATCTTCAATTCCATTTAGCTGAAATCCTCTCCCTTCCCATTCCGGAAAAAATGGCCAAATGTCAGTCTTCATTGAAATTACGTACCGACCGGTCCGGCGTTCAATTAGTTCTTCCACTGGACGCAGCCTGCGATCCGAGCCGACTGCAAAAGCAAAATTTTCGCCCAGACTTTGAAGCAATTCTGGATCATCGACTTTTCCGTCTTCGTCTGAATCTAGAAAACTGCCAAACAATCGCACTGCCTGCAATACAACTTCTTCGCCCTGACGCGTTTCTCGATCGCTCTCGCGGGGGCGTTCATCCGTACCCATGATATAAAAATTGCCAATCCGGTAAACGTGGTTAAATCTTTCCGGAATACATGATTCCAATTTTGGATTCCCGCTTTGCTCCGATGCATCATCATCTCCCAGTCGCTGCTGTCGTTCTTGTGCCGATGCCGAATGGCAGAAACCCCGGCAAGAAAACATGCCCCCCAGCAATGCGAGCAGCAAGATAATAAACTGAATTCTCATCATTCACCGATTCAAAAATGATTCTTTGGTAACACCCAGCAATCTAACATTTCACAGCCAAAAATTCGATAACTCGATTCTCTATTTGATTGCCACTAATTTCTCACTCGTCCGCACAAAAATTACTCCACTCGAAATAGCGGGAGTAGCGAAACAGGGTTGCCCCATTTTATTTTCGGCTAACAATTCAAACTCAGGGCCAGCTGCCAAAACGTAAACTGTTCCGTTCTCTGATGCACAATAGATTTTATCATTGGCAGCAACTAAAGATGAAATGATCCCTGCCTTTGCACCCAGCCTTTTTTCATAGAACTGCTCGCCTGTGACCGCGTGAAAACATCGAACTACTCCATTCGAATTCCCGAGGATGAGATAATCGCCACAAACTACCGGAGTAGACATGTAACAACCTCCACGCGGAGTGCTCCAGACGATACCTTCATTGCTTGATTTATCCTCAGTAGGAGAAATATCGCCGGTCGATTCGGGACGGACGACATAGATTGGTGACATTCCACCATGGGCGCTTGTCAAATAAATCCAGCCATGGGATTCAAATGGCGTTGGCACCGGATTATCTCCTCCGCCACGAATTCGCCAAAATTCCTCACCCGTCTTGAAGTCATAAGAGACTACCCAAGGCCAACCGTTAACAACGACTTGTGTTCTTTCGGAACTCGAATGAATATAGGGCGTACTCCAATTACGCTCACAAATTTTCTCGCGCGAAACCCTCCAGACTTCTTTTCCATCTTTGAGGTCAAGGAGAACCAAAAATGGCTTGGCCGGATCATCGCAAACCAACGCAATCCGATCGGAATGGACCGCCGGGGAACTGGCGTAGCCCCAACCAATACCATACTTACTGACATTGATCACGCCAAGATCTCGACTCCAACGCAACCCTCCGTCAAAATCGAAACAGTAGAGTCCCTCAGATCCAAAAAATACGACCACGCAATCTCCACTGACCACCACACTGGTATTGGCATGCGTTGCTTTGGCGTGCCGGGTGGCACGGGGAATACCACGATGAGCCGTGCGCCGCCAAATTTCTTTTCCAGTGTTCTTGTCGTAACAAAGCAACAGCCAAGACTGTTCGCCATTGTCCTCCGCCGCCTCAGGGCGACCACCGGGACCGACTTTGAGTGGTGCCTTCCCGTCACTGGCCACAGCGGTTGCCAAAAACAACCGATCTCCGCTAATCACTGGACTCGAATGCCCCAAGCCAGGCACGTCGACCTGCCAAAGAACCCCTTCTGTCTCTCCGCTCTCCGAATCAGCATTCCAACTTACTGGCACCACTCCAGTGGCAACTCCGTTGCCCAAGGGACCGCGAAAGGTCGGCCAATCCGATTCCCCCTGCACCACGCTCCCGCAAAGTAAACTGACAGTAACGCATATCATATTAAGAGTAATCATCTCAATTCCTTGGGCCGAGTCTTCTGTTGGCCTTCGTGGCAAGCTTCATGAATCTAAAAAGAAAAATATCATAAACGATCATGAGAGGTAAAACCAATTGCTTTATTCATACTGATTCATCAAGGTAAATATTCACCCGAACTACCAACTCCACCCCGTGGTGGATCTAACGGTATCGATGCGCCTGACATCTGCATCATTCGGGTTGAGTCGGATCGGCACCGGATGCAAAGCTCGAACCGTCATCATTAGACAGCAACTAGAAAATCCCTCGCTCGACCAACTCATTAGAGTGATCTGATGACCTGAACGAATGGAAGGATAAACCCTATTAATAAAGAAACGCATAAGAACGTCATGATCGCAGACCGCCGCCCAAATCCTCGATTGACGAAAAAACCAAAAATCAGAGGCGCAACTGGATACAGGAACAGATTGAACAAACCCCACTTTATATTCAGGCGAAAACCAGCGATGCTGGACCAAACCCAGGCAATGAAATTCAAGAAACCTGCAACCGCAATTGCCGCACCCCAGCCTAACAGTTTGAAAATCGTCGCCGGATTAACTTGCCCTTTCCAATCATTTGTTTGGCCTTTTGATTTTCCTGCCAGTTGATCTCGAATCGAATCCTGTCTCTCGCGAACAAAATTCTTGAGCCTTTCCCTCGATCCATCAACAGGCCAATCACCCTCGGCCGTCAGTTTCGGACGCACAAATGCAGCGGCTTCGTCGATCTGCTCCAGCCATTTCTGCTGCTCAAACACCGTATCTAAAAGCTGTTCCACTCTTGTCAGGTAGGCCTGTTTCATATCAGGCATCTCCAACAATCGCTCGATCAAACGGTTTTTACCCACGCCAATCTGTGGCTGATTAATACTGTGCTGCAATCGTGATTCAGGCGTCCCAATTATTTCGAGTGAACCAAACGAATGGTCCAAATCCCATGGGATAAACAAAAGCTTGTTTGTCTCGGGACTGAGGTAGGCATAATAGTTCTGACTCCCCCCAAGAAAACTGTCTAGGTTAGACAAAATCGCATTCACGGCTAAGAACGACAAGAGATTATCTAAGTCCAAATAGTCTCCAATTTCAGATTCAAACTCCTCTCGCCCACCCCTGTGAACCAACTTAGCGAATTCCATAATTCGCTGTTGTTGCTCCGGACTCGATTTCGTCTTGGGATTATAGAACGACTCGTAGGCATCCCATGACTCGCCCAAAAAAGGAAAAGCGGTAAACGTGCTGGGCTTAATCAGCAACCCTTCGGACTCCCCAAAAGAACGACGTAAAAACTTCTTATCGACTTGCTCAACCACCAAATACAAACCCTGCGCCTCAACATCGCCATCCACGTCGGTTGTTACCGTAGACCACCCCGTCAGCGGACAGGAGACGCCAGCTTCTCGAAAAAGCTGATAAGAAATTGCTTCGCGAAGCATTGAAGGGTCGGTTGCACAATTATGCAAATTTACTTTTTTCAAACCTCTAAAGTCTAAATCATCCCGATACTCATTGAAGTCGATCTTGAAAGAGAACTTATTGACCCCACGCCCAACCAGAAAGCTTCCGTTTCCTTTGTACCGCACACCAACATTGGAAATTGGTTCGCCGTCGATTTCTACATCGGCTTTCCCGTATTGATGATTCAATCCGAGATAACCGCCCAGTCCAGGCCGGGTTTCCTCATCAACCCGAAAACTCTTGCTTCGACTGGCGTCCAAGATCACCTGGTTAAATGCACTGCCAACATCCCAATCTAGATCCGCCGAAGGCTGCAACTTGCGCCACTCCTGTTCGGAAAATCGAAGGGTAATTTCCGAAACCCGATTGGGCTGAAAAAGGACATGAGGCTCCTCCATCAATTGGGCATCAACGCTTGAAAACGCGAATCCCAACGATGAGATTAACCAATAGAAAAAAAATGAAAAATGAACCTTCATAGATAGCCAATTCAACTCGACGCGGGCTCTCAAAGGGAATTGTTCACGCGTGCATCGCTTACGTCAAGTCACCGCATGTATCAATTTGTAGCCAGCCAAGTTGGGGAAATAGTAGATCCGTTCTCCCACAAAGTCGTGGAGATTTTTAGCGTTCCGAAGCTATTTTTCGTCGCGGGCAAGGTTCTCCGAAATCCATTTCACCAATGTCCCGCTTCCCTGGCCATATCCTCCGGGGAGTGGACGCAAATCTCTGGTCTGCAATTTTGGCGGTGCCCCCCAATGCTCCGGATACAACTTTCCGCTAGGTGACTTGAAACGTGGTTTTTTCGTTTCCGTGGCACCATTTTTATCGACTTTTTCAATTTGCAGCGTTACCTGAAATTGCTTGACTGCGGGCTTGTCCTCAAACGTACGCAAGTAATCAAGCTTGATCTCTGATTTTCCCGCTTGAGTTGTCATGAAATTCGCTGTCGAAACCCCACCGCCTCCAATGGCGGTCCCGGATGCCGCATATTTAATTTCTCCCATCAGCCGAACTGCTTTTGATTTACTCTGATCCACCCACGAATATCCTGTCGTCGGATTACTGTCGAGCTGAATTTGAATTTTCTGCCCCATTACCACAGGAATAGATTTACCGTTGTCCTTGCTCGTCAGACGAACTGTTTTCTGACGGTTCGCCGACGCATCATTTCCAGACTTTGGGAGTTTGATACTGGTAATCGAAATTCCATTTTTTGGTGCATCATCGGCAATGCGTGTATCGATAATAAAACACTCTATCAACAGGCCGCGAGAGTCTGTTTTTACAAAACGACGCTCGGTTGGCTCAAGTTCTTTGGAAGCTACTTTGACCGCAGATTCATAGAGCTGGTCAAGCGTTTTGGCGGGAGCACCATCGCGATGCTTCCCAATCTGATCGCCCTCTTCCTTCCATTTCTCAAAAGGCGATTCACCAGAAGGATTTTCCACCATGGCGATTGGACGAAATGTCCTACGAATCACTTTTCCTCCCTTAACGAAGATTCTCGTATCATGCCCGTACTCAATGAAACTTGACCAACGGACCTTGTAAGAATAGTTGTCACCTACCTCCGCTTTAGTTTTTTCCCATTTCGCCAAACTGTCTTTGACTTTTTCGAGATCACTCGAATCACGAAAACCTGCACTGGCTGTCAATGCAAAAAATGCCAGAGTAAAACAAACAACAATCATCCGAAGAGCCATAACAATCTCACGCAGAGGTTTAAACTGACAAACTATCTCAAAGAGATCATACAAGATAACAGAGTTCCTCGAATCCGCAAAAACAAATCTTAAACAAGGCACTCGCTCCCGCACCCAAGTTTTACCGCGTGAGTGGGCTTATCAATACGACCGGGGCTGGCAAGCGGATAAAAACAGGACGAGCCGCAAACATTTTTGGTAGAACAACGTACGAGCCCACCCTCGATCCATTTAAAATTCACACTGAGTCAGCCATGCCCAATACACTGCCCAAAAGCCTCATCAATATCTATGCCTGTTGTTTAGTCATCGTAGCATTTGCCACCCCGATCCAACCTGCAATTGCCCAAGACGCCGATGTTCCATCGATCAGGGCTGTCGCGGACATTCACTATCTTCCTTCAAAAATTGCTTTCGGTTCTTGCAGTAATCAAAATAAGCCACAACCCATTCTCGACACGGTCGTCACGCAAAAACCGGATCTCTTCATCTACCTTGGTGATAACATTTACGGCGACACCAAGGACATGGACATCCTTGCCCAGAAATATCAGAAACTGGGTAGCAAGCAAGAGTTCCAGAAGTTGCGAGCCAATACAACCGTCCTTTCAACTTGGGACGATCATGACTACGGCTGGAATGACGCTGGTAAGGAATACCAATTCAAAGAAGCCTCGAAAGAAATCTTTATGAATTTCTGGAGCGTGCCCAACGACAGCTCACGCCGGAAGCATGCCGGCATATACGGTTCCCACACGTTTTCCGATGGCAAAAACACCCTGCAAGTTATCCTTCTTGATACGCGCACGTTTCGGGACCCACTCAAACGGAATTCCGAAACCAATAATCTGGATGGCAAATTTAAAAATGCGTACCAACCAGACGCCACAAAAAAGACAATCCTCGGCGACGCACAATGGAAATGGCTTGAAAATGAATTTAAACAGAATGCCGATCTACGAATCATCTGCTCATCGATACAGTTTGGTCATGAATACAATGGTTGGGAGTCATGGACCAACCTTCCCAATGAACAGAAGAAAATGGCCGAGCTAATTAAAAAAACACAAGCCAATGGGGTCGTTTTTATTTCAGGAGATGTCCACTGGGCTGAAATTTCGAAAAGGAATTTCCAAGGCCTCTATCCAATTTACGATGTTACCGCCAGCGGCATCACAGAAGACTGGCACAACCTTGAACCCAACCGCTATCGGGTGAAACAAGCCTTCCGAGAAAATCACTTTGGCATGATCGAAATCGACTGGAAAAAAGACAAACCTGACGTGAACATGCAAATCTTAAATGTCGCCGGGAAGCCAGTAATTCGTCATTCGGTGCCACTTAATAAGCTCCGCTTCAATCAAAAACGTCCACTTCAGTAACAGTTTTTAGCAAACAATTAGTAGAGAAGTCCACGATCAGCACCTTAGGTGGGTCGCTGCTGCGCTGGTTTAAGAAATACGATATTTCCCCAGGACCTTTCCAACAAACAAACACCTTGGACGAAAAGCGGTTCTGATTCTGAACATCTGCAAACCGGCTTTTCCCCTTTCTGTGAATAGAGCCTTCAACTTCTAACGCATACCAATAATCTCTTGGAAATGAATAATTTGAATTTCAAACTCAAATATATTTTTTCTATTTGCATACTCTTAACGACGTCCAGTGCCTTCGCCGAGGACAACCTAGAGGGAGGGATCAACGTCCGCGATCGCCTCGTCAACAAAGATACGATGGAAACAACTGCCGCCCCCCACAACCGGTCACCTACCGATTGATTCACACCAAAGGCAAATCATCCACACGTTAAATTTCATAGAACTTGGAGGCGATCTCTCCAGTCAAAAAACGCATGAGCAGTGGGGAAAAAACAAAATCCACCTTCCCCCTGGATTTAAAATCCGCAAGGGTGATTTTTGACGATTTGAAAACGGCCAACCGAGGCTTCTAATCCTCGATCGATACGACCTCACCACCCGAACGAGTTGCGAGTTGCTGGAAAACAACTTCGTTAATCGACTGAGTCACAAAATGGGTTGAGCCATCTGCCAGCGTTACGTTGATACCCTGCGGGTGATAACTTCGAAAATCTTCAAAATGGCCATTGGGATCGTTTGGAGCATGATCCGCCGCCCCAACAATTCGAGCAAATGGTTCGTCGACCTCTGGTACCATGCCGACCCATGAAATTTTGCCAAGGAGATTTATCCGCTCACCAACCATCAATGTATTACTGGTTCCATCTCTTATGTCTCCCATTTTGACAAGACTGTTCGCATAAAAAAGTCCGTTGCCTTTCAGTGGGCTTTCTTCGATTTCCGTACTCCCAAACACTCCTGAATAATTACTGCGCCCCACCATTAATTCATCGTGATCGTGATCGTCGTCCGTCTGTGGAGGCTGGTCGTGCAAATCATGGCCGTCATGATCATGCTCAACATGCTCATCAAGATTTACCACAGGTAAATCTATTTCGGAAGGACACTGGTAGGCCGGAACTATCGTTCGAATTGTGTTTAGATGAACACCATCATCAATGGCGACATTAAAATCAATTTGGTTGTAAAGATTATTTTGCTCCATAAAAGGCAGAATATAAGCTGACCATCCCCAACCAGGTCCGTCATCCGCAATTAGCGGGTTACCCGTTTTCCAGCCGGGCGGAAGCGTCTGGAACGCGCTCTCGTAATTCATGATTGCCAAGCCTTGCTGACGGCTATTGTTTGCACATGAAATTCGCCTCGCGGCTTCACGAACTTGCTGTACCGCAGGTAACAGCATGCCAATTAAAATCCCGATAATTGCAATCACAACCAACAACTCAACGAGCGTAAATCCGCTCTTCTTATTTTTATAATTCATAACGCACCCAAAAGATTAAAAGAAAATATCCAATCAAAAACTCGATTTCGGTTGCCCTAAAAAGAATTAGGAAAACCAACAGCGATAGATATCTGCTCGACATTTCTGGCCCGTCCAGAGGCACAGCGCGATTCAATTCGCGTCACACATCTCAGGTGTCAGAACAAAAATTTACGAGCAGAAGCTGCGGAAAATCGGGGGTGCGCGACCCGATTGCCGGAAATAGACTTCTTTAAGAAAGACCGGAATTGCGGAGATATTCTCCGACACACTAACGTTCCCAACAAGAGACCGGTCAACCGTTGGGACATCGACTTGGAATTGAGCCAGTAAACGGCACAAAACACATTCGTGATCTAATAGATCGCCGGACTCAACCCGCTCGCCAGGGATTTCTGGAATCACTGGGTGTTCGTGCGAGAATCCGCAGCAACTGTGCGCCTCGGCTTCATCTGCAGAGGCGTGTTCGTCACAACGATGTGAGTGAGTAGACACCACCAAACCACTCAACGTGATCGATGTCACGATGAGGACCTTAATCATGTTGGCGGCAAAAGTATTCACGATATTTGAGTCAAATTAGTAGACTGGGTACCCAGAAGTCGGCTTTTATATTACGCAGAAGGCCCGGAGGAGTTCAAGGCAAAGTACCTTAATTTCTAAACATTCCTATCTGCCCCCCAAATTCCCTGTCCTTTCATCCGCCTCGAAACGTAATTAAGCAGGATAATCGTTAGCTTATCCAATTCGTTCAATTCATTCAATTCTAGCGACCCCTCGAGTAAGACAATCCAATGACGTAGTTTGCGTTAACTCAATAAGACGTCTAAAACACTGTCCTTAATTTTTCTTCTTTTTTGCTTCAAACAGTTTCAGTTTCTTTAGTAAATCAACTCCATCCAAACCCGCCATTGCCAATCTAGGATTATGTGTCAATTCTAGATCCTTATAGACGACTCGCTGAGCGGGACCCCCATGTATTTGCAACGCGATCAAACCTGTAAGCTCGCCATCGGGATCTTCTAAAGCAACGGTAATTCGGCCATTTACCGCAAGCCAAATTCGATGATCAACTGCCAGAATTTCGTATTCATTCCATCCTTCTTGGTGAA
This sequence comes from Mariniblastus sp., assembly GCA_028823415.1. GTDB lineage: Bacteria > Planctomycetota > Planctomycetia > Pirellulales > Pirellulaceae > Mariniblastus. The sequence goes on along the minus strand of JAPKBL010000006.1, from coordinate 5,330 downwards.
TATTCTTTTCACCGGAATCGTCATTGCGTGCCAACATGCCACGACCATGCTCATGATATAACGACCCCCACCATCCTTTTCCGACATCCGCCTGATAGCCTACGGCTTGCCCTGACGAATTGAGCTCAGTTGACCGGAACTGGATTCCAGCATTCGCGGTAAACGGCACCTGCTTTACCTTGAGTGTGAGGCGAAAATCCTCAACCGGAATCTCGGACCACAAAAACTGATTCCCTTTAATTTTGACATCTCCCCCTGTACCGACGATCGCCCCATCTTCGACTGACCATAGATTCATGTCATTGGCATGCCATCCCCTGAGGTCCTGTTGGTTAAAAAACACATGTTCAGTCGAGAGCTTCAATTTAGGCCGATGGCCTTCATCTTGTGCATTAACACAGCTCAGAGAAATAAAACCTGTCAATAAGATTCCTGACAGGGCGGCCAAAACGTTCGGCAGAAAGAAACGCCGAGCTAAAGAACTAGCAAATTGAATCATAATTTTCCCCGGCAACAAGAAATGTCTAATTACAAAAAAAGATGGACAATAACGAAGACATGCTCTACGAAAAAAAACGAAATTCACTTCCGAACAAAATGCCGATCGTTGAGGCGATCAGAGAAGTCGCGTCTTTTAGTTTCATTCAGCTTAACTGATCGAGCAAACTCGCCAAGCTTCCAGACCGCAATCGGTCTTATTTTTCCATGGGCAATGCTAAGGTAAATTCAGCTCCCCCGTCCATGGCGTTGGTGAAGATAACCATTCCATCGTGAGCTTCGACAATTCGCTTACACATTGCCAAACCTAACCCCGTCCCTTTCGTTTTTGTCGTAAAGAATGGCTCAAAGATCTCCCGGATAAATTCCGGTGAAATGCCATCGCCGTCATCCGCAATTCGCACACGTATCGGCAAGGACGACTGCACCTCGCAATACAACTCAACTTGAATCACTCCATGAGGAGCCTCGCAAGCAGCGGCGGCGTTTTCCAGCAAATTCCAAATTACTTGTCCGATCCGTAATCGATCTACAGAAACTTTTTCGGGAAAATCCTCGGATTGACTTTGTGTGAAAACAATTCCCTCAAACTCTTGATGAGCCGTCGCTATCTGCTGCCACATTTCCTGGACCAACGATCCAATGTTAGTTGGCGTTTTCTCCAAAACGACTGGGGCTGAGTAATCCCGCACTTCATCGAGCAACCCGTTAAGATGATCCAGCGCGTTTTGCACCTTGTCAATCAATTCGACACTGTCCGGCATCTCACGCACATCGTATGCAAGATTCGTCAAACACGCATGGCAGCGTTGGAAAACATTGCGACTCTCATGCGCTAAACCGGCCATCATCTGCCCAATCGCTGCAAGCCGTTCGTTCTGAACCAATTTCTTTTCAACCGCTTTGAGGTCAGAGATGTCACGTACGATACCGTTAAACAACCGTTTGTCACCAACATGAATTTCCGTCACCGCAAGATGGATTGGAAAAATAGATCCGTCCTTTCGGCGTCCCGTGACCTCTCGACCACTCCCGATAATTTTCCGATCTCCCGTCTCAAAATATCGCGTTAAATAATTATCGTGCTCGGAGCGATAGGGCGATGGCATTAACTGGTTGATTTTTCCACCAATCAATTCCGGAGCGCTAAACCCAAACATATCCTCAGTACCTGGATTGACGGTGAGGATCGTCCCACCTTCATCAATCGTAATAATGGCATCCACAGCATTGGCCAGAATAGCCTCTAGTTGTTCGTGATAAACAGTGGGAATATTTTCTTCGGTCACAATCTCGCTCTTTCCTTGGAGGCATTAAAAGCCAAAGACTGCTTCCATTGTAATCGGTTCCCATAAGGCGTATTACCCCAATCCCGATTGTCACCGATTAGCTTCCCCTCGGATTCAAACCATTCTCCAGAGCAGCTTGCCCCGCGTGGATAAATTAACCAATGGAACCCACCTACGCAGAGACACCCTCTGCTAAGTTCCATCTTCGAATGGAATTGAGTTGGTTGAGGGTGACCACACCAATCGGCTTATTATTTCCGTCAACGATAATTAGATGGTGTAATTCCGGATTTTTTGAGAACAGTTGTTCAGTCGCAAAACAAGTTGCATCGCTCGAGACCGTGACCGCGGGAGACGACATGTGGTTTGTTACTTGATAAAACTTAGTCTGATTTGCACTACGCAAACCGAATTCGTCAAATTCGAAAATTTCGTCGAGGACCGACTCGTCATGGTCAATTAACCGCTGATTCAGCTGGAGGTATCTCTGAATATCAGTCTCAGTCAAAATTCCGATACTATTCCCCAAGCTATCAACCACCGGCGCGGCAGTGGCACGAGCGATCGTTAACGCCTTGATTGCATCCAACATCAGATCGTAGTCGTGGATTGGTACAACATGCGACATGGCTGCTGTAACAAAAGGTGATTTCTCAAACCGGTTTCTTAATCCATTGGAAGAGGCATTTTCTGCCTGATGCCATGCATCTGTAGCAGACTCACATGAACTTTCGGAATCGAGTTCCGCGGCCATCAACTTAACACTCAAAACGGGGCAGTTGGAATGGCGAATAACGTATTCCGAAACACTTCCCAAAATCCACCGGACCATGCTTGCGCGACCGTTGGTCGCCATGATAATAAGGTCGCAATTTTGGCCAACTGCCAATTTAACAATTTCAGGGCCGGGGTTCCCTCTCAGAAATTCATGATGATACTCAAGGGTCAAATCAGTCGGAACCACTTGTCGAAATTCCACCTGTTCCTGCACAATCATCTCATCGATTTCACTGCGAACGTAATAGGCCGTTGGAGGTAACGGCGGAATGGCGACATAGCAAAAAATTATTTTTGCTCCATCTTTTTTTGCCCAGTAACAAGCCAAGTCCACAGTGTCTTGGCAATTTCTAAAATCATCGATAGGTACAAGAATTTTCCGAATGGAATTCATTGTTGTCTCCCCCAGGGTTGAAAAGATCGCTTTGTACTGACACTTAACGCAAACCCAATGCCAAACGAATTGCGCTCGAATTAATTCGACTGTATGGATTAAAGTGTACTTTCGAATACCAGCGCTGTGCGAAATCACTCAGCGAGTGTGCCAACGCGCGCGTAATCGCCTCAAGTTCCCCTACTCATTCCCTACTCATTCCCTACCAGTGAATTTCAACCAAACAAACAGCCAAAATAAATTCTCGTTTTCGGCTTGGCGACTCCAACCATTTTATTGAAATTGCATTCGTGGACCACTCAATCCAGATTAAGCCAGCGGATTAGAAAACAAGAACACGCCAACTAGATTCGAGTGATTTTAGAGAATGAAAATCGCAAGCTTGAATTCAGACATCGACCGGAGTCTGGTTGAGCGGTTCACATTGGGGCAGGGGAGACAGATGAAGAAGAGGAAGTGCCTCAATTAGTCAATCTCAAACTTTTCTAAAAGGCGATAAAGAGAGCGGCGATTAATTCCTAACGCCCGGGCCGTTCTCGTTTTATTTCGATCACAAGCCAAAAATGTCTCTTCCACATGTAGCCGATTGAGTGTTTCGAGGTCGATCCTTCCCGCTGAAACGGCCGGACTGGCAGACAACATTTCAGTCGTTTGTATTATTGGAATTGACTGAATTACCGGCGGAAGATTTTTCAATTCAATTTGATCTTCTTCGGCAAGCACCTTGGCTCGTTCGATCGCGTTCTGAAGTTGTCTCACATTGCCCGGCCAACTATAGGCGATTAGACACTCCATAACACCGTCCGAAATCTTCCAGTCTGAATTCGCAAAACGACGAACTAATTCCGGAATATCCCCTTCACGCTGGCGCAGCGGAGGCAACTGAATCCCCAAAACGTTGATGCGGTAAAACAAATCTTCACGAAACCTCTTCTCGGCAACCTCGTGTTCAAGATCCCGATTCGTCGCCGCGATCACACGCACGTCCACCTTCTGCTCAGTGACCGATCCCACCCGCCGAAGCGTTCCGTCTTGTAACACGCGTAATAATTTAACCTGCAACCCACTCGACATCTCACCAAATTCATCGACAAAAAGCGTTCCGCCATCGGCAATTTCAAACAACCCAGGCTTCGCAGCGACAGCCCCGGTAAAGGCTCCCTTTTCATGGCCAAACAACTCACTCTCCAACAACGACTCGGCAAGCGCTGCGCAATTCACAACGACCAGGGGTTTATCAGCCAACGGCCCCAACCGGTGGATGGCGCGCGCGACCAACTCTTTTCCAGTCCCACTTTCTCCTTGAATCAAAACCGGTTGGGTAGAATTAGCGGTTCGCTCAATCAGCCGAAATACTTCTTGCATTTGCGGGGAAGCGCCGACCATTTGGTGGTCGGGTTCGCTTCTCTTAAGCACTTCTTTCAGCTGCCGGTTCTCTTTTTCCAACAACCGTGTTTGACTAGCCCGAAAAATCGAGCGTCCCAATTCGTCAAGCTTGGCGGGTTTAGTCAAAAAATCATACGCACCCAACTTCATCGCATCGACCGCATGCCTGATCGTTCCGCCACCGGTCAACATAATCACCTTAGGAGGCGTCTCGTTTTTCACTATTTCTTTAAGCACTGTGACACCTGACAATCCAGACATGTGAATATCAAGTACAACAACATCAAATGTTCGCTGCCGGAGAATATTTAATGCTTCTTCACCGTCTTCGGCCTGCTCCACTGAAAAACCAACGCGTCGAAAATAAAGCACTGCTTGATCTCGAAAATCAGCTTCGTCGTCGACGATAAGTAATTCAATTTTAGAATGTAGGTCGGAATCCATGTGCTCTTTTTTAACCCTTAATCGAAAGAGGAAACATCCATCTAAAAAACTGCTTGGTACTATCCGCTGCCCACTAACTCTTGCAAGAGATCTAACGTCGAAACAATTCCAACCGGTCGCTCCGGTTCGTCAATAATGCTCAAGTGATGAACATGTTCTTTAAACATGACTTTCGCCGCCGTTAATAGCGTGACTTGCTCATTGATCGATTGAAATTCGGTCGATATGTGATCAGCCACTTCATCCATTGGACAGCCAATTTGCTCCGATGCAGTACCGTTTTTATGATGCTTAAAATCAAAGGCAATTCCATGAGCATACGCTTCATTCATTGCCCAACGATGCAATTCAAAACGCACGAGATCCCGACTAAAACTACAACCAATGCACTTTCCCAGGCCGTCCGCGACAGGGGCGGCGCCGACACAATGACGTTCAAATAATTCTGCGATCGACTTAATCTTATCCGTTTCCCCAACACTGACCACTTGTCTTGAAGCTGCTTGTCCCACCCCGACGGACTCCATGCTAATCGACCATCG
>JAPKBL010000005.1 GCA_028823415.1 Mariniblastus sp. | reverse complement strand
CATTTGGCATCTTTTTTTGCCAAGCGATTAGCAAGAACCAAGCGATTAGCAAGAACCAAGCGATTAGCAAGAAGAAACGACATGAGCTCCAAAACGACAACGCAAGTAATTAGCGAATCTGGAAAATCCGCAGCCCTGGTGACGAAAACCCCGATTCTCGACAGGGGCGACGTTGAATCAAAACGGCAGGAAATACTCGCGTACTTCCACGATTCATTCACACTCTACGAGAGTCTTTTTGAGTGCCTCGCGAGTGATGACGCGTTTTATACGCGGGCCAATACGCTTCGCCAGCCGTTGATCTTCTACTACGGTCACACCTCGGCCTTCTTCATCAATAAGCTGAACGTTGCCAACCTGATCGACGAACGAGTTGATCCCCAAATAGAATCGACGTTGGCGATTGGCGTAGACGAAATGTCTTGGGATGACTTGAACGACGATAATTACGATTGGCCCACACCGGCACAAGTTAAAGAACATCGTGACAAAACCCGTGAGATCATTGACCGCTTTATCCGCGAATGCGATTTCAGTTTGCCGATCGACTGGAATAGCCCAATGTGGATTATTTTGATGGGGATTGAGCACGAGCGGATTCACCTTGAGACCAGCTCGATCTTGATTCGCGAATTACCTTTGGAATTGGTCAGTCAGCATTCTGTGTGGGGCGCGATTTGTCGAGAAAGTGGCGATGCTCCGGCAAATGAATTGATCCCGGTCGAAGGCGGAACGGTCGAACTGGGGAAATCACCCAGTAATCCAATTTATGGCTGGGATCTTGAGTACGGCTACTCTGCCGAGGACGTGAAATCTTTCAACGCTTCGAAATTTCTTGTGTCCAATCAGGAGTTCCTTGAATTCGTCGAAGCAGGCGGATATGAAACTGAGAAGTTTTGGACCAATGAAGGGTGGAGTTGGATTGAATTTAGTCATTCCAAGCATCCGGCTTATTGGCTCAAACGCGATGATGGCTATGCCTACCGTGCGATGCTCGAAGAAATTGAGATGCCGTGGGATTGGCCCGTCGAAATAAACTACCTCGAAGCCAAGGCGTTTTGCAATTGGAAATCGTCCGAAACCGGCCGGCATTTGAGAATGCCAACGGAAGCCGAGTGGCACCGATTGCGCGATCCTGTCGACACGGATCAGCCTTATTGGGAGACCGCGCCAGGCAATATCAATCTTGAAGATGAAATGTCTCCCTGCCCCGTCGATCGGCATCAGTTTTATGACGGATTCTATGATGTGATTGGGAATGTCTGGCAATGGACCGAAACTCCTGTCGATGGCTTTGATGGGTATGAAACTCATCCAACCTATGACGATTTCTCCGCTCCCACGTTTGATGGAAAACACAACTTGTTCAAGGGCGGTTGCTGGATCTCGACAGGAAATTACGCGATCAAAGACGCGCGGTACGCGTTTCGACGACACTTCTTTCAGTACTCTGGATTCCGGTACGTCGAAGCTGACCCTTTGCCCGTGATCACAACCAATGTCTATGAAACCGACCAGATGGTTTCGCGGTACATTGATTTTCACTACGGTGATTCTCAGTTGGATGTGCAAAACTTTCCGGTGGCCTGTGTCGCTGAAATTTCAAAAAGCGTGGCGGGTAAACCGACAAAACGCGCATTCGATATCGGTTGTGGGACAGCGCGCTCTTCGTTTGAGTTGGCAAAGATTTTTGATCACGTTGACGGAGTTGATTTTTCTGCCAGACTAATCGAAGCTCCGACGAACCTTCAAAAAACTGGCAAGCAACGCTATGCTCGAAAAGAAGAAGGCGAGTTGACGACTTTCTGCGAAATCCGTCTTGAGGATTTCCCGGGCTACGAAGAAAACAAGAACAAAATTTCGTTCACGCAGGGCGATGCCTGCAATCTGGCGGAGAAGTATGGCGACTACGATCTTGTGTTCGCTGGCAATCTGTTGGATCGGCTTTACGATCCCGCGAAATTCCTTCAGGCTATCAAGTCGCGGATCCGGCCAGGTGGGATTCTCGTTTTAGCTTCGCCTTACACGTGGCTCGAAGAGCACACGCCTCGCGACAAATGGCTTGGTGGATTCAAAGCGGACACCGGCGAGAACTTTACCGCTTTGGAGGGATTGGCCAACACCTTGGCTCCAGAATTTTCGTTGTTACGTGCAGCTATTGACATACCGTTCGTCATCCGCGAAACAAGACGTAAGTTTCAATACGGGGTATCCGAATTGACTGTCTGGGAAAAAATCAAAACGAACCCGTAGTTCGGAGAGTCCTCAGATTGCATTGGGGAGAAAACTCGGACGGCGCGGCAAAAGGTAAATTGATGTCTCAAGTGGAAATCCAGCCCGAGTTGAATTTTCTCTCTGAGTTATATGTTCAAGACGCGCCCCAAGCGAGACTGCTGGCGGAATACCCATCGTCCAACAGCACCGAAACTGAATTTCAAAACCGCTCCAAGTACATCATTCACGATCCGTTTCCGCCGCCACGCCGTGAACTGATTAAAGTGCTTGGCCCGCACCATCTGATGTGTTGCTGGGGAAGACGTCTGGACGTCACTTCGGAAATTGCACCTCGCAAAATCCTGCTTGACCACTGGGAAAGGACTTTTGGAATGGAAGGCCGCCCAAACTGGCAACCATTCGCAGCCAACGGCGATTGCATCACGCTCTTTCCACATGAATCACTCGCCGCGACGCATCAGGTGATTGACCCAGAAGTTAATTACGCAATTCATTCCAAAGAAGTCATTGCCAAGATCGATTGTCCTCAGGCGGACGTTCTGGACGCGATCGTTCCACCCTGTATCGTAAAACTCAGTCATGGTTACGCAGGGCTTGGTAATTTCATGATTCAGGAAGCGTCCGACGAAGTGAAAATGCAGGCGCAATTAACAGCCCACTGGCCGGATGCAACGCTGGTGATTAACTCGATCATCGGAAACGTTACTGATGATTTTGGCGTTCAGTTTTATCTGCGTCGGAACGGATCCATCGTTTGGCTGGGGCTGACAGAACAACTTTTTGATGAAAACAAGCGTTGGCGTGGAGGAATGTTTTCGGACCATCTTCAAACCGAACTCTTTGACGATCTTTGCCGCATGATTGAACCAGCTGCTCAATATTTGCATGGCTGTGGATATTTTGGGCTGGTCGGAATCGATATTCTTCGCAATGAATCGAAACAACTCTTTCTGGTCGATGTGAATCCACGTTTGACAGGCATCTCTCCTTTCTTGATGGCGTCGAGAATCTTTGCCCGGGATCTTGGACTGAGCAAAGGAATTTATCAAGCGAGCTGCCAATTTTCGGGTTCTCTGGAGCAACTAATCGGGTCGATCGAGGAGATCCAGGATGCCAAGGTTGTTGTCCTCAGTGCATTTGAGGAGACGATCGGAGAGCAAGCGAGTACGCTCTGCCATCTTTCGGTGACTTCTGATTCGCAGGGTCGCAATCAGCAAATCTTGAAACAACTTCTTCAAAGTTAGTCGGCCATTGAATAACAAGTTGCTTACATCTGGCTCGATCACGAAACATGTTCGCGATTTGGCGTTGCCGTCGAGCATTGGTCTGTTTTTTCAAACCATGTACAACGTGATTGATTCGTTCTACGCGGGGCAAATCTCGACGACGGCGCTGGCAGCAATGGGGCTGAGCTTTCCGGTCTTTTTGTTGATCATTGCCACCAGTGGTGGGCTTTCACGAGGAGCGTCGGCACTGATTGCCAACGCCATCGGTAGCCGCGAAGAGGACAAGCAGCGGCGTTATATTGCCCAGAGCCTTTCGATGGGCCTGGTTGTTTCACTGGCGTTGACGGTTACCGGGATTCTAGTTGCCAGGCCTTTGTTTCAATTACTGGGGGCCACTGGTGAATACCTGACGATCGCTCTGAGCTATATGAATCCAATTTTTTTGGGTTCAATATTTTTCCTGATCAGTAACTTGAGCAACGCGATTCTAATTGCCAGTGGCGACAGCAAGACATTCAGCAAAGTGCTCGTGGTTGGTTTCTTCCTCAACCTGATTCTCGACCCGTGGTTTCTTTACGGCGGATTTGGACTTCCTGCGATGGGCATTGCCGGTATTGCCTGGGCGACAGTCGTGATTCAAATCGCTGGAAGCACGTTCATGCTTGCAACCGTTCTGAGGCGGGGGTTGCTCAAACTAAAACCCTGGCAGGATCTGTTGCCTGACTTGAGAGTCTATTGGGAAATAGCCCAACAGGCTTTGCCCGCGACCTTCAATATCATGTCGGTGGCACTGGGGTTTTTCGTAATCACGTATTTTCTGAAGTTTTACGGAGAGCCAACGGTTGCCGCCTTTGGAGTGACCACGCGCGTTGAGCAAATTGGACTACTGCCAACCTTTGGGCTCTACGCGGCCATCATGGCACTGGTAGGCCAGAACAACGGCGCGCGGAACTTCGAGCGGATCAGAGAAACCATGCGCGTTTGCAATCGCCTCGGTTTAGCAATCGTGACCATGACATCGTTGCTCATTTTTGTGTTTGCCAGTCACTTGATTGGAATCTTTACAAGTGATATCGAAGTCATCGAGATCGGTGTCGGCTATATTCGGATCATGGCATTAATTCAGTGGTCGTACGTTATGACTTCGACGCGTTTGGCGATGATGCAAGCCATCAAGCGACCGCTTTACGGCTTTTTTGAATCTGTATTGAGAAAGGTGTTGTTGCCTCTACCTTTACTCTGGTTGTTTGTTCTGAAATTCGAATTTGACGTCGAGTGGGTTTGGTACAGTGTCGCCGCCGCCAACGTCTTGATGACCCTGATAACGTTGGTTGTTGCACAATCCATGCTTAAGCGAATCGGCGATTAAGTCACCGATGTCTTCAGCGCCGATAAATCTTCGAGACAGCTCAACACGCCGGCAATCGGCAATCGGCTCACCCCCGAAGTATCCACCGGCGGTGGCTCCCTGAATCGTGGATCGGTAATGGCCGCCAACAACGCGGGAACTGCTTGGGGTCCTGCCTCGCAAATCGCTCTCGTAGGAGTCCCAAACTGATCCGGATCCTGCAGCAGCATTTCTACCAAACGACGCGCAGGTCGTTTGGCGAGGGCGGTCACTTCGGCGTCCCTCATGTCAAATTCGTCTTTGAGGGCTAACGCCAAAGCCGGGTTGCGTACGTAGTCCATAAACTCGAACGCAGTTTCCGTTTTGCGAAACACAATCCGGTAAAGCACAAAACCAACGGCGGCAACCGCCAGCAAAGCAAACGTAACGAGTAGTGGTTTCATGTTTCAAGCGCTTAGTTTGGAGGCTCAACTTGCATCAACAAAACCTGCCGGCAGCTCTCGCTCCACGCGGACCGCGGTGACTGTTTCGGCAACGTCGACAGGTTTGGTTTTTTCACCCAATTGAATCAGCACATTACTGGAATTTGGAAAAACATCAATCGTCGCACCGGAAGCGATCAGTTAAAAAATGCGAATGGTCTTTATTAAAAGATAGAGTGTTTCATTAACGCCGCAGGAGTCAAACTTTTATTAAATGTTTGAGTGAACTGTGAGCCATAAATTTTTGGAACAATTTAAACATTTCACAAACACTGTATCGAACTAATGTAGTCGAGACACCTGGCTTCAATTTTCTTATACACGGATGACACATTGGTGAAGCTACTTCCCCGCTACACCAAAAATCAATCGCATGGGCGTCACGGGACAAATCTGGTGGCGAAAATTGTGGCCAAATACTTGACAACTACCCAACTCACAACCATGATGCCATTGCGTTGTTGAGTAAAATCCCGATCAGTTGTCCCAATTTAGTTATCCCGATTTAGTTTAACACTTCGCGTTATTGAAAAGGTCTAGTCGGCAAATGCGTAAAGGGATTCGAAACAAGATCGCGAGTCACAGGCGTACGGCATCGCGAAGAGGAAACCTGCATTTCGAGTCGTTGGAAAAAAGGTGTTTGCTCGCAGGGCTCATCCAACATTTAGACGCCACCCAAATCGAAAGTGTGAGTGTCGACGGTGGAGGCATCGTCAGTCAGTGGAGCGACCTATCTGATTCGGGTAGTCATCACGCAACCGCCAATGTTGGCACAGTCTCTTTCCTGGGTGATAACGCGTCCGACTCGGGCCTGCCGATGCTCGATTTTCAATCCACACGTTCCAGTCTTGAGTTGTTCGATGCGGCTCAATCGGATGTCTGGCTGGACCAAAGCGACGGAACTGGCGGGTTCACTGTTTTGGTCAGTTTCGAGGCGGACTCATTGCACGGGCTGTGGAATGATCTGCTGGGCAACAGTAGCTTTGTCGCCAGCGGATTTGGTTTGCGTTATTCGTCCAACGGAACAATGCAAGCCTACCTGGGCGGAGTCTCGGTTCAGACAAGTTTGGTAACTCCCGGCGAAACCACTGTCTTTGCGTTTAGTTACGATGCCGCTTCGGACAGCTACCGGTTTTGGAACTCGGTGAGTCAATCTACAGCCACCGGCACGATCGCACATCGCGACTTTTCGGCGGCCACAGCAGTTACATTGGGTAGCATCAACAGTGCGGGCCGCTTTGTGGATGCAAACATCGGCGAAGTCAAGATCTTTGACGAAAGTCTCGACGCCGTGCAGTTCCAAGCCGAAGCAGTAGGCCTGGTCAACAAGTGGAACGCCGCCCCGCAGCCGATTCAAATTCTTGATGCCGATGTTCAAGGCAGCGTGTTGGTTGACGGTGCCAGCGCGGTTACTCAGTGGAATGATCTTTCGTTGAGGTACGAAGATTTTGATGCCACTTCAGATTTTGGTTCTGCGATTTTCGATGGTACTGCCGTATCGGACATGGGTCTGTCGATGGTCGATTTCGGTTCTGAGAACAACCGGCTCGAATTGTTCAGCTCCGATGATTCGGATTCCTGGTTGGACCAAAGTGCGGGAACCGGTGGCTTTACCGTTATGGTCAGCTTTGATGCTGATTCACTGGTTGGCGATTGGAACGATCTACTGGGAAATAGTACCGCCGTCGCCAGCGGATTCGGGCTTCGCTATTCACAGACCGGTGTGATGCAAGCCTATCTCGGAGGCGTGTTAACTAACAAAGTAGGCGGCAGTGATCTAAGGGTAACTCCCGGTGAGACGATCGTTTATGCCTTTCGTTATGACGCCACCACCAGTCGCTACAGTTTCTGGGATTCAGCGAATCACACTTCGGCCTTTGGCACAGTTGCCCCAACCGACTTCTCGCTGGCGGCTCCGGTCTCACTCGGCAGCATCGGTGCTGTTATGCGATTTGTAGATGCGAATGTCGGCGAAGTCCGGGTGTATGATTTTGCGCTAAATGACTATCAGTTTGCAGCGGAGCGGGAAGCGTTGGTAGAGAAGTGGGCATACCCAATCCTCCCCACCGTCAAGCGATGGTCTGAGTTGATCACCGAAGATGGAGACGCACCTGGGATTGGTGACATCGTCGTCGTGAAAGCCGGGGATACTCTGTACTTGGATGAAAGTGCACAGGCGACCGGGTTGGTCGTCGCGGGCGACTTTATTGTCGAAGATATCGCTGACTTATCGCTTGTATCCGACTGGGTACTCGTGACCGACGGGGGTAGCTTCCAAGTCGGATCCGAAGAGACGCCATTCACGCACGAATTTACGCTCACACTCGAGGGAGACGATCCAGACTTCGATTTGAACTTGGTCGAATTTGGCATGTCCGGCCAGATCAACAACAACAATGCCTACTTGATGGCCCGGGGATCGGGCTCCAGCATTGAGATTCACGCCGACGATGCGGCCAAGGAATCTTGGACGCAGCTCTCGCAAACCGCCCAAGCGGGCGCGACGGTTTTGCAAGTCGCGGAGGCAACTGGATGGGAGGTTGGAGACCGGATTGTAATCGCCTCGACCGACTTCGATCTCAATCAGGCTGAAGAATTCACCATCACTGCCGTTACCGGTAGCGGACAGACAATCACACTGGACGCCCCGCTGCAGTTCATGCATTACGGTGAAATCGAGACTTACTCCAATGGAACCCGTAGCTGGGATCTCGACATGCGGGCTGAGGTGGGGCTACTCAGTCGTGATGTGACGATCCAGGGCGATGCCGACAGTGCAACCAACCGTTACGGGGGCCATTCGATGGTCATGATGGGCGCCCAGATGCACATTTCCGGCGCCGAATTTACCCGGATGGGGCAACAGGGGATTATCGGCCGGTACCCGGCGCACTGGCATTTGATCGGAGACGCCTCGGGCCAGTACATCCAAAATTCTTCATTCCACAACACTTTCAACAAGGGACTGACTGTCCACGGCACACAGAACGTGTTGGTCAACGAAAACGTTGTCTACGAGCACATTGGCCACGGCTACTTCCTCGAGGACGCTTCCGAGTTCGACAATGTGCTGAGCAACAACCTGGCGATCAACGCCCGAGCCTCTGACAGCCTGGAGGTCGCTCCTGAGCCGAGTGATTTTAATTCCGTTGCGAGTTTCTGGATCGAGAATGCAGACAATACCCTCATTGGTAATCATGCTGCGGGGTCTGAGTTTGAAGGATTTCGATTCGCTCTGCAACGTGTAAACGGCGCATCAGCCACATTGGGTTTGTACGACCATCTCGCCCCAGAGACCAAGGGGCCAACCGATTTTACCGGCAACGTCGCGCATTCGACGTTCGAGGCTGGGGTCTTCATTACGACGCAACTGATCCGTACGATTCAGGACACCCAGCCCACCGCTGAAGATCAGCAGCTATTCGATGAAAACTGGGGGTTCTCCGACTTTACGGCCTACAAGGGAAACGATACTTTCTGGCCACGGGCGATTGGTGGCGATTTCTACGACATCAAACTTGGGGAAAACGACCGAGCAAATCGCCTGAGGCTGAATCAAACGCTTTACGACTCTTTGATCGTCGGACGAACGGGCAACATTGGCACGCCGATAACCGCTGATGAAATCGCCGCCGGCCGTTCCCTGCCACCCGTGACTGGCCACTATGTCGGCCACGTCCTCTACGACGGCCCGGCGGGACTGGTCGACTCGCATCTGGATGGGTTCGACGTTGATGGCGACGCAGCGATCGGTCTACTTAACGCTGTGCAAAAAACCAGTTACCACTTCGTGAGTGGACTTACATTCGGCCCCAATGTTCCGGAAACCAATAAGGTCGACATGTCTCGATCCTTGAACAACATAAACGCGGAGGCCTCGGCGCGTGCAGTCATCGATCTCGACGGAAGCCTTACAGGATTTGCCGGCGCGTTCGTGACACAGAAGCTGGGCAACGGTTCGCTGATCAACACCACCCCCGCTGGGATCGCGCGAAACGACTGGACCGCGTGGGTCAATCCCGACTCGAAAATCGGTTCGATCGCATTCAACTCTTATAGTGAAGCGCTTGTCAAGCATGACATTATTCGATCCGATGGGGCGGAGCTGCTCGGTGTTGAGGGAATCGGGGTTTTCCACACGCAAACCGGGTTCATTGTCGACGATCAATTTACACACACTATCGATTTCGCGGACAACCCAGACAACATCGAGTTGTACTTAAGCGACATGCTCGCGGGCGACGGCGCAATTTTTGAATTTTCCGATTTCCATCCGTTGTCGACAGTGACGATCGTGAACCCTTATTCAGACGATTCTTGGAATGCGAATGAAGTAACTTCGCTGGCAGCCCTGCAAGCGGCGACCACGACCAGCGTTTACCGGGGCGGCGATTCAGTCATGGTTAAGTTCGTTTCGGAGATGGCCTATGGATGGCTGTGGCCGCAGCCCGGGCGACTTCCTGATCTCTCCGCGGAATTTCTGGGCGGAGTGGTTGTGCAACTTGATGTCACAAGTATTCCAGTCGTTGAAGACCAATACCTTGTCTATCGAAGTTCGTCTTTCGATGGAAGTTCGCTAAGAGACTCGATTGCCTCTGACAAAACCGCTCTGCTACCCGGACAGACGGCGACTTTCGAAAACATCTCCAGTTACTGGAAAGGCATCAACGGATTGGTCATCGATGTAGCAGGCTTGGATGTGACGCCAACGGCAAGTGACTTTGAATTCCGAGTTGGCAACGACGACAATCCAGACGAATGGGCGATGCTTACCACAGCTCCCCAAATCGAATTGATTGAGGGAGGAGGAATCAATGACTCTGATCAAATCCATCTGACTTGGTCAGACAACGCGATCGAGAAACAGTGGCTCCAAGTTACTGTTTTAGCAAACTCAACGACCGAGTTGGCGTCCGACTACGTATTCTATTTTGGAAACGCGATCGGTGAAACGGGGAATGATCCGAGCAATGCAATCGTTAACCTCTTGGATGTCGCGGAAACCAGGATCAACCAGTCTGGATTTGGCACAGTTGAGATTGACAATCAATATGATTTCAATCGCGATGCGAGAGTCAATCTCGTGGATGTTACCATCGCCAGGTCAAATCAATCCGGATTCACGCCATTGCAATGGATAACGATTCCCGGTGGAGAGGGGCAGCGCATATCCGGTGACGATTCTATTTCCAAAGGGATGGGACAAAGAAATTTTCATTCCGAACAAGGTTTCAGGAAATCCAAACTTGTAGCTGGAAATGAACTTACTTTCCTTGGTTTAGAGCGTACCATCTCCAATGATCCTATCTCCAATAATCCTAGTCTGGACAAAAATCAAACAAGTCGATTCAAAATGTCTGACAACCAACCGCCAAAATTGGTTGGACTCACAAGGCTGAGCGTCTTGGACGATACATTTGAAGATTTCGAATCGACAGTCTACGAATTCTCACTTGACGAACATCAGGACAATACGAACATTTCAAACCAGCTTGCGAAAACGTCAGAATTGACTCATTTAGAATTGTTTGGATTTGCGTCGCCACGCTCGGACTAGCTTGACCAACATGATTTTTTTCTGCGCACAAACAGACGTCCCCTTCTCAACGAACATTCACTCGGAGTATCGGTCACCAACTTCACGATTTGCGTGGACGCCTTCGGGCAAGGCCACGCCGATGAGGTGTTTAGGGATTGGAGTTTGCATCGCATGATAACTCGCAGACCGATCGCCGTTTTGTTGTGTGTCGTGGTCGGTTGGACAGCAAGTGCCATGTCGATGGTGGGTCGCGGGGACGACGACGTCGCGTTTGCCAGTGAGGCAGATCGGACCTTCACCGCGAACATCGCCACTAGCAAACCACGGTCAACGGCCTCAGAGGGCTGGCGCAAGCACGTGATTCTCTCGGTCAAGAAATGCTACAACGTTGTCGCTGCCGACTTCACCGGCGATGGACTGACTGATGTGATGGCAAACAAGGCCGATGCGACCATCCTGTTGGTTGCTCCGGATTGGAAGTCAGTCGAGGTCGAGAAAACACGTGGCATTCGCGTTTATGCGAGCGGAGCGATGGATGTCGACGAGGACGGAGACCTCGACTATGTGGCAGGCCAGTACTCTCCGGGGCGGCTTTTCTGGCTGGAGTGTCCTGATCAGCCGGCCACGCAACCGTGGCCTTTCCACGTCATCGATGACCGACCCGATGGCGTACACGGCATTCTACTGAAAGACCTCGACGGCGATGGCCGACTCGACATGGTGACCAATAGTGCGCACCGCGATGGGCCACTGCCGCAGTCCATTCTCTGGTACCAGGTTGCCAAAAACCCTTATGATCGATGGCGACTAAACGTTCTGGGTCAAGGCGATGCACCAGGTCGGCCCCATTACTTTACCTCGGGCGACTTCAACGCCGATGGCCGCCCTGACGTGGCAGTGGCTTCAAGTGGCGTGTCGCTTCGTGGAGGCGACTGGTTCGCTTGGTGGGAGGCGCCTGAAAAGCGAAGTGATCTCTGGAAGAAGCACCTCATCGCCGACGGCCAGATTGGCGCAACCCACATCCATGCAGCCGACCTCAATGGTGACAAGCAGCTTGACTTCATCGCTTCGATGGGCCATGGACGCGGCGTCTACTGGTTTCAGGCACCCCACTGGAAACGACACACCATCAACGCCACGATGCGAGACACCCATTGCCTGATTGCTGCCGATTTGGACGGAGACGGCGATGTCGATGCCGCAGCTGTTTCACGCACAGACTTCCTGGCCTGCTGGTTTGAGAACAACGGCGAAGGCCGCTTCACCACGCATGTCATCCATCGCAAGCAATCGGCATACGATATGCAAGCGGCAGATATCGATGGTGACGGCGATCTCGATTTGGTCGTCGCCGGTGCCGAAAGCGATAACGTCGTCTGGCTAGAAAATCCGAGACGATCCGGAGTGGAACCTCGAACGCAGAAACAACAACAGAAGCGAATCCTCATCAATCGTTGGGAAATCGAATAAAAAAAAGGGGTCAAGTACCGCTTTGGCATTCTGTTGTTTCTCGAATCTAACCAACCTGTTTTCAAATGCTGCACCATCCACGAAGTGACATCATTTGAACTTCAGCGTGACCTTCTCCAGCATCGGCTTGGATTTGTTTTCGGTCGTATCCGTCATTTTGACTTCAAACTGGAATCCGAATCCTTCCGGCATTTTCGAAAGGTCCAATGAGGCCGGCGCCTTGGTGATCTGTTTTGCAAAGCCTGGTTTGTGGTCGTACGATTCTTTCACAGCCTGCCATTGGCTCCAATGGTCAATGCTGCCGTTGTTGTTTGTGTCGACTCCGACGCGGGCTTCCACTTTTTCAACCCAGGGGCCGGGACTGGTGTAGTCAATCGCCTGCTGGGTGACCAGGTAAAAGCGACCTTCGGCGAAACAAATGTCCGGATCCGGATGTCCTTTGCCGATGCTGTCACAAAACTTGAACTGTTCATTCAAACTTGGCGAAGTGAACCAAGCGACGCTCATCGGCTTGCCGTGCTCGGGGTCATAGTCCGCAAACAGATAGTATTGACCACCGATGCTGATCGCCGCCCAATCGCCAAACGCCTTTTGAATCGGTTCGTGTATTTCATATTCGGCGACGTTGGTTTTGTAGTTCTTGGGATCCTCTTTGGCCCAGTGCGGGTGTTTGTAAGTCCCGATCTTGCCCGTGGGATTGGTGCGCGCGTCGACGGCCGGAGGCAGGATCTTGTTGAACTTGATCCCATCATCGCTGATAGCGTGCCCCGCCAAAGGCGAATCCCAGGATCGCTTGCTCGCATTGATCGGCGACCAGTCTTCGTAGATCACGTGAAACTTGCCGTCGAGATCACGAATGAATCCAGCATCTGATCCATGCGAAGGATCTTCCACCGCCTTGCCCATATTTTTTCCTGGAACACCGTCGGTCAGATCATCATCAACGTAGACGTGTGGATCCTGGTCGTTGGGAAAGTCGTAATAGATGAAAGCTTTGCCATCGGCGAATTCCGCCGACGTGACCCATTTGGAAAAGCCCTCGGTGACGGGGCCGTGATGCACCCAGTTAACCATGTCACGACTTTGCCATGCGTGATAGCCACCCCTGCCCTTGTTCAGTCCGCCCGGTGCGTTGTATTGGTTAGGAAACCTTGTCGTTTGCAGAGCGACATCAAAGCCATCCAGCTTTTTAGGCTTGGGAGTGAATGACGCTAGATCTTGAGGTTTCTGGCCTTTTTTCCTTTTCTGACCGGAGCCGTATCGCCCGAAGATCCAATAGTTATTTGGGCCCAGTGCCAACGTGACCGGCGCATCTGCCAAATTTGATGGGCCAATGTTCTTTACTGGTTCCCAGTTCTGCCAGACCGTCGACTGATCGAAAACGATCGATTTGGCGGAGCGTTTTTCTTGGAAGGTTTGCAAAGTACTTCGGAAAGTCGCGGACTTGCCCGTTGGGGCGGCGACTCCATCTTTGATTTCCAGATTCGCTTGATCACTTGTGTTCTTCTCCCATTCGGCCTGGCTATCGATGACCCAGGAGTCTTGAGCGGCGGCGAAATGAACGCCGCAAGCGATTATCAGTAGCGCGATTGTAAAGGTGGATGTTTTCATGACGTTCCATTGAATGTGAAGTTCGCAGAAGAGAATTGTACCGTAGTGGGGTTAAGTTAGTTGGCCCGGCAAGGAGATTCATTTCAACAACTTCTCCCCTACTTTCTCGTTTGACGAGCAACTCATCGATCTTGCCCGCCATCTCGATCTTAGCCCGTACCACAATCACGGGTTAGTTTGCTTCTTGGGGATACTGCCAGAGCGTGACTCGGCATCGGCCTGCCTTTTTTACTTCCAGCATTCACGGTCCGGTCGCCGTAACGACCGCCATAACGACCGCCATAACGACCGCCGTAAAATTCGGGGACAAGAAAAGGCCAACCATTTTATGACATCAATTCCTCCAGCGGTCCCTTCAAATCGAGATGTTTCAGATTGGAGTCCATTTGGCCAAACGTATTAGGCGTTTCCAACCCGGCCGACTGAATCAGAGAAAGGTAAAGGTTGCCAACCGTCCGATGGCCCTTGGTGCCATATTTGGGATACTCGATGTAGCGTCCCATCTTCAGTTTCTTGCCCATTCCACCCAACAGAACGAACGGCCAGTCGTATCCGTCGCAATGATGGTCACCGGAAGAGCAAGACATATAGACGATCATGGTGTTGTCGAGCATCGTTCCATCTCCTTCGGGGATGCTGTCGAACTTTTTGGCCATGTTTGCGATCTCTTTCAGATGCAACTTTTCGATTTCCATGCGGGCTTGATGACCAGTCCATCCGTTGGAGGCGGCGTTGTCTCCGAGGTGGCCGAGCGCGTGGACATGATCTGAAAGGCCAAGCTCCGAATACTTTACGCCCAGCGTATCCGGGCGCAGCGTGACCACGTTCGTCAGTCCAGAAATCAGTGCGGCCGAGGCAATTTCAAAGTGCGATTCGATGCGTGCCGAGGGCGCGATGGATTCATAGCGATCCGTCAGTTCCGGCGCGTGCTTTTGGATTCGATCCATCAGCGCCGCTTTCTTTTTTTCGATCTTCCGCAGCGAATTAAACGAATCCATATAAAGATCGAATCGTTCTTTGTCGTCTCCGGATAGTTGTTTCTCGACACGCCGCGCATCCTCGGTCAAGAAATCCATAAGATTGCCATTGAGGGCGAGTTTCTTTTCCAGTTGAGCCGGGGTTGCGACCGCTGCGCCAAAAAGTTCAAGAAATGCTTTGCGCGGCGAAGCCTGATAGGCGACCGGTTTTGCAGCGCCGTAAGCTGAAAGGTTTGGATAACAGTAGGTGTCTCCCGGCTTGTCATTCCCAAGCAATTTCCCGTTCATCGCCATCCCATACATCGGATAGGGTCCGCTGGAGAGATGTTGCCCGAGTAGACAATCCAGCGTTGGTGCAACGGCGACTGTTTCAGAATCGTGAAGCGAAAGAGTCCCAAACCCTTTGGTATGATTTCCTCTAAAACCCACGCCGGAGAGACTCTGCAGGATGGTCAGGCGGTCTTTGAAACTGTCCAGCACAGCCAGTTTTTCGGGCAGCTTGCGGTCTGCCAGCGAAACATCAACGAGCGGCCCGGGGCGCCGCCCTCGATTGCCGAGCTTCTTGCCGTCATCTGGATGAATGAAGTGATTTTCGAGGCCATCGGGAACGAGATTGAATTTATCGATACCGGAGGATTTGACCACGAAGACGAATCGCTTGGGCAGCGTCTCTTCGTTTCCCGCTGCGTGTGCCTGAATCGACCGCAAACAGGAGGCCATGGCGAGAGACATTCCGCCAATCGAGAGATCCTGAATCGCGCGTCGTCGTGTGATTAACATTGGAAATTTCCTGCGTTTGATGGATCTGATTTTAGCGTCGATATAAAAACGAATCGGAACTTAACAACGAGACGACCAGCGATTTGAAGCTTCCGCCACTGTTGAGGTAAGCCTGCTCGGCTTCGAGCAAGGTTCTTGAATCACTCAGCATTTCATTCCGCCCCATAAAATAGCGGAACAAATGCCGGATGAACGACTGGCGTGCGCGGTTCGAATTTCCTAATCGATGCATCATCTCGATCGCGTCCTTGACCTCCCCATCGACTTCGGGATCACCAGAAAATCGAATTTCACCTGAGGCGTCGATCGCGCGGGTCGTGAGCATGCCTTCCTTCAGCTTGCGGTCGAACTGTCCGTCGCGCCGTAGGTAGATTTCTTTGTTCTCGTCAAAATAAGATTGCACTCGGTAGCGGCCCCAATCGTCGAACACTTCGAATGGTTCGCCAAGCGGATTGATTTTGCGATGACACTTCCAGCAACGCTCAGCCCGCAGCGGCTCCATCCGCTCTCTGAGTGTTTTGTGGGGATCCATTGGTACAACCGCGTCGACATCCGGTGGGATATCACCGAGCACACCTGCCAGCAACCGTTTGTAGACCCAGATCCCGCGATGAATCGGATCGTTGTCTTCATTCAGTGAATGCGCGGTCAACCAGGCAGGATGCGTCAACAGACCGGCCCGTTGCTCTTTGGGCATCTCTAACGGCTGCTCTAGAGGCCAGGCCCACGTCTGTTCGTCGATGCGACCGCTGCTCGGCAGATTGTAAGGTTCGATGTAAAGCAGATCCCCGATGCCACGTGACTTTTGCGTGTAAGGGAAACTGGGATGCGAATAGATTCCTTTCGCGAGGGCGGTTGTAAAATTAGCGACCGTTTTCGTCGCCTCGTTCCGCGTCGCCTCCAACGCCTGCTCGGCTTTCTCCGGCATCGCCTCAAAATTAAAGTCCCGTTTTATTTGCGCGCGACGCTTGGCAACCTCCGCTTCGATGTAACCGGGATCGGTGACCTCAGCCAATTTCTCTTCGTAACGCTCGCGGGCATACGCGTTGTCACCCGGATGCGCAATGAAATACTCATTGGTTGTCAGTAACTCGGCGATGACGTCTTGGTCCTTTTTCAATACATGCTCGATCAGCAGGCTCGCGTCGTAAACCAGCATTTCCGTATTCCATTGACGAATCTTTTCGGCGCGCTGCCGTTCGTTATCTTTGAACACCGTTCCGGCTCGATGAAAGCCGAAGAACTCGTCAAAGAATCGCCTGATTCGCGGTAAATCTTTTCGATGCCAGTGTCCCGTCGTGAGCTGTTCGTCGACCAGTTGTTGAACGAGTCGAGCCACGTCTTTCTTGGTTTTTAGCTCTCCCTTTTCAAGCGCCTCGCGAATGTATTGGTTGCGGCCGGGGCCGTGGTTGGTCAATGCGTAGGCGAGCGCGTAGGCCAGTTCATCGGGCGACAAATGTCGGCGTCCGTGCTCATCCACCTCGCCCAATCCGAACTCCATCCGATAGATCGATTCCGGACTCAAGAACATCGCCTTGATGGTCGTTTTGAGTCCGTCCAAAGGGCCGCCAATGTTGATATTCTGTTTGAGAAACGATAGATATTTTTCCCGCTCAGTTTCGGTCGGTTCGCGACCGATCACTCGCAGGAACTCTCGGCGGACCACTCCCTGCAGTTTCGGCTCCTCGAGCTTTGGTTGATCCTTTCCGAAATCCGCGAACTCGCCTCGTTTTTCTCGTTCGGCAAGGAACGAATCGGCGACGACCATCTTCATCTGCACCGTGCTCTGATCTGCCATCGACATTGCGGCATAATCTCGAATGCCCCATTCCGAAGTCAAATAGGTGTAGGGGCTTTTCGCATCGCCAAATCCCTTGGATGCAAAAATCTCTGGGCTGAATCGCCAGAGTCGCGCGGGCGAAAACGGTGGCGTGTCAATCTCGCCGGAAAAAAGTTTTTCGTGATTCACCCAATTGCCATATTCTGGTGCCAGCAGTTTCTTTTGATAAGCCTCGAACCGATTCGTCTCGGCCATTTTTTGGAAGACCCAATCGACCACATTGGCTTTCTTAATCGACTTGGGCTGAGTCTCTCCGGGGGGCGGCATGTCTCCGAACTGCAACGCATTCATCACATCGATCCAGCGATTCGCATTTTCGTCCACCGAGAAGTCCGCTGTCAGCGCCTTCACGTCGAACTCCGCTTCCGCTTCGTCACCCGAGTGGCAGTCGTAGCAATGCTTCACCAAAAACGGTTTGACGGTTTCCTCAAAAGAGTGATCCCCTTTGTCCTGAGCGAAACACTCCAGCGTCATCCCCAGCACGAACAGGCAAGGCACTGCGACAAAACTACAAGTATTTAAAAATGGGCGAATCACAAGGAGTTCCTAAGGACGCTGATCGATCAGCTAATTGTCGCAATAAGTGAAGGGGGTTGCAATTCCGCAGCAGGCATGGAGCTCTATTTATTGCAATGTTTCTCAGTTTTGGCGTCAGTTTAATCATACTGCCTCCGACTTAAGCTTTGGGGCAAAAACTCTCGTTCGCGTAGTTTATTTGAAACATCGGTTCTCATTAAATTTACACGTCGTGGCACTTAATTGGGCGTGGAAAAATCGCGAACCTTAGGGGGAGCACCTACTGACGGATCTGAACGTTACACAAAAAACTTCATCGTAGGCCAGAGGGCGGGAAAGATTCGTCCCGTCCATTTTGTGACTCAGCCTGCCTCCTCCCACTCATGACATTGTGGAGATTCACGAGACGACAAAAGATTTGTGGGAAACAATTTCGAAGAAGTCAATTCGATGTCTCTAGATTCTGTCTGTAGGCTGTTACAAGAAGGGACACGGTTCGTGAGACACTGGCTTAAGCATCGGATTTCCATACGAGCGCCAAACACTGCAAAAATTGCTTAGCTAGTCCGGTTTTTCAGGCCCGCAGATGCTCGGTACTCACCCGGTGACACCCCGCAGTGTCGTTGAAATTGGCGGTAGAACGTCGAGAGATCGTTGAACCCGCATTCGAAGGCAATCGAAGTAATAGGGATGTCTGTGCCACGTAAGCGACGCTGGGCATGTTCGATCGCTAACCGACGCAAATACCGAAGCCAGGTATCGCCTGCGATCTCAGCGAACAGCTTCGTGAAAGTGCGGCGTGGAATATCGAGTTGGTCGGCAGCCGCATCGATCGAAGTCTCTTCGAAAAATCGATTGGGAAGCGAGTCGACGTACTGTTGAACGAGTCGCCGATAATCCGCTGATCCCTTCTCTGATTTTTGTGTTTCTCTTGATTTTTCACTGATCATCTGGACCAGTTTCAGGGCATCGGTCACCATCGCGATGGGACGCATTCCTGTCGTCGACTGTTGAGTGTGAACCATCCGTCGCACAACCGATTCTACCCGATGTGCAAATTGTCTCTCCCGAGGCAGAACGCGACACGGTAGTTGCGTGACGAGTGAAACGTCAAATCGCAGTACGCTTCGTGCCACGCAGCAGACGTAAAGACTGGCAGCGCAAGCAGGGTCGTCAATAATCCGATTGCGAGTCTTTGGAGGGACGACGACGACATCGCCTTCAGCAAAAAAATGTTCTTTTTTACCAAGAAAGAACGTACCACGTCCGCTCAAAACATAAACGATTTTGACAAACGGATGGGTTCGCCATTCCATGACGAATTTTGGACTGTGATGACTCTCTAAAACTAAAACGCCCCACGGAGGCAGTTGCTCCGGCAACGCTCGATCGGTTAAAGAGGGTTTCATGAGGTTCCCACAAGCTTAATTGCCCGAATTGCAAATCAACGAAAAGCCCAATTATCCAAGACAACATCCTGACTTGCAAGTAAGATTCAATAAATCGTGCTCTCACTAAGCAAAGAAAACTGACGTAACCAATATGATGCAATCAAAAGTAACCGAACAACCCGACCCTCAAACACTGCTGATGCCGCGACGCAAAATCACCGGCATCTCTGCAGTTCTTCTGCCCTACAACAATGATCACACGGTCGATTGGAGGGGATTCGAATGCCTTCTTCAGCGCACCCTTAGTGCCGGTCTAATACCTGCCGTCAATATGGATACCGGATACGGCAACTTGATTGACGAATCGACCCGACTGGAAGTCCTGCGACGTACGCGCGTCCTCACTTCTGGTGAGAAATTCGTTGGCGGCGTTTTTGTCAGCGACTCACCAGGAGAGCCGTTCGATGCCGACCGCTACCGAAATGGGATCGAACAGGTACAGGAGAATCAGGGGATGCCCATCTTCTTTCAATCCTACGGTCTGATCGAGTTACCCGATGCCGAACTCGTATCTGCCTACCAGACTCTGGCAGGGTCGTGTGACCAATTCCTGTTCTTCGAGCTGGGAAAGGCATTTGCTCCCTTCGGCAAGATCTACTCGCTCGAAGCCTACGAACAACTGATGTGTATCCCGAATGCGGTCGGGGCCAAACACTCTTCACTACATCGCCTTCCTGAATGGCGCCGGCTTGAGTTGCGCAATCGCGTCCGACCCGAGTTCAAGGTCTACACGGGAAACGATTTGGCGATCGACATGGTCATGTATGGGAGTGACTATTTGCTGGGGTTGAGCACATTCGCCCCGGAAGCGTTTGCGAAACGCGATACGATGTGGGCTGCCGGCGACCCTCGCTTCTACGAGATGAATGATCTACTTCAATATTTAGGGGCTTTTGCATTTCGTAATCCGGCATCCGCGTACAAGCACTCAGCCGCCACGTTTTTAAAAGTCCGAGGCTTAATCGACAGCAGCGCTACGCATCCTGATGCGTTACAGCGTCCCGATTCGGATGTCGAAGTTCTACAAACGATTGCCGGTGATCTTCAAAAACTTCTGGCGGAGTGCAACTAATGGCTTATCCACGCGTCGCCGGGTTCAAGACACACGCCGAGTTCACTCGCCATTTGAGTGAATTGAAATTAGATCTTCCTTGCGAAGAAACGTTGGAGAGCGGCGCCGATTCGTTGCTCGCCCAGCCCATCGAAGTCCATGACTTTAAGATTGGAAATCGATTCAGTATCTTGCCGATGGAGGGCTGGGATGGGACACCCGATGGAAAACCGTCTGAGCTCACACGGCGTCGATGGAAAAACTTTGGTCGCAGTGGGGCTAAATTAATTTGGGGTGGCGAGGCCGTTGCTGTTCGGCACGATGGGAGGGCCAATCCCAACCAGCTCCTGATCAATGATCTCAATCTGGCCGAGATCGAATCCCTGCGCACTGATCTGGTCGCCACTCATGAGGCCGATTTCGGGACTTCGAGCGATTTGTTAGTCGGATTGCAATTGACCCACTCGGGGCGCTTTTCAAAACCGAATGCCAAGGATCGCAGCGAGCCGCGAATCGCTCAACGGAATCCAGTCCTCGACGCCCGCCTCGGAATTACCGATGACTCCTTAATGTTGAGCGATGATGATCTGTCGCGATTGATCGAAGACTTTGTAACCGCAGCAACGCTGTCTGAAAAAGCGGGGTTTCAATTTGTGGATGTCAAACATTGTCATGGCTACTTAGGACATGAACTGTTGAGCGGCATCGACCGTCCTGGAAAATTTGGTGGTAGTTTTGAAAACCGTACTCGGTTTCTACGCGACATCGTCGAAGGAATTCGAGCTTGCACATCCGATTTAGAAATTGGTGTCCGCGTCAGCATCTTCGATTTCCTTCCGTACCGACCGGGAGACGATCGGATTGGTGTCCCCGAGGCTGAAGGAGATCCTCGGCTCGCTTTCGGCAGCAACATAACCGGCACCGGCGTTGATCTCGATGAACCGTCGAAGTTCTTGACGTTACTGAAATCGCTCGGCATCCGAATGGTCTGCACGACTGCCGGTAGTCCTTATTACAATCCCCACATTCAGCGTCCAGCTTATTTTCCGCCCAGTGATGGCTATCAGCTTCCCGAAGATCCACTGGTTGGAGTCGCTCGGCAGATTCAGGCAACGGCGGAATTAAAGAGACAGCATCCGGAACTGGTCTTTGTCGGTTCGGGCTATAGTTACTTGCAGGAGTGGTTGCCGCATGTGGCTCAGGCAGTCGTTCGCGAAGGTCAGGTCGATTCGATAGGACTGGGTCGAATGGTACTGTCCTATCCAGAACTCCCCGCAGACGTTTTGGCTGGGAAAGTGATGACACGTAAGAAGGTGTGTCGCACCTTTAGCGACTGTACGACCGCGCCGCGAAATGGAATCGTCAGCGGCTGCTATCCGCTTGATCCATATTACAAAGAGCGTACGGAAAAAAAACTGCTGGATAGTTTAAAATAGATTGCGTTTCATTCGACGCAGCCCGAGCGAACTGCTTAAGCTCCCAGCCCGCCAGTAAAAACCCTTGCTATTTGCTCCTGTTGTTGCCGATTGCACAAAGCAGTTGTTGGATTGAGTGCGAATCGATAATTGACATTGCGCTCAAAAAAACACCATAAAAGTCAGAAACGACTGTAAAGTTAACTCTCTTGGATAAAAAAATGTGACCGCCATGTGTTTTCGTGGAATAAACTAATGAGATCAGACACTAACCAAGTTACCCAAGTGCGCTGCTCAAAGGCTTCAACCAAGTTTGGTTGAGACCATGAAAGACTCAGATCCACCTTTTTTTATGGCGAAGAATCGTTTTAGAGATGCTGCCTCCCTCGGATGAAACCCGCTTTATTGAGGCGTTGACCCGCCACCAACCCGCGCTGGAAGCGTACTGCCACGCGAATCTCGCTAATCGTGAGGATGCGCGCGAGGTGCTGCAGGCAACTTGCGTCAAGTTGTGGCAGAAGTCATCAGATTGGGATCCAGATACGGAGTTTTTACCGTGGGCGTTCACTGTGGCACGCTTCACGTTGCTTTCACATTACCGCGATCAAAAACGGGATCGTTTGGTGTTCGATGAAGATGTAATTCAAGCGATGGCAAGGGATACAAAGCAAGCCGCCAGTGCGTTTGACCAACGGCGGGAGGCGTTGGCGAAGTGCTTAGGGAAACTCGATCCATTGCCGAAAGCTCTATTGCATGACTACTACACCGCTAGCCAAAGTTTAAAGGACATAGCAAAAGCCTCCGGACGGAAGCTGAGTGCGGTGAAAATGAACTTGCTGCGAATTCGCCGACAACTAAGTGCGTGTATCGAGCTTGAGATGAGGACCAATTCATGATGGAAGAACGACTTCTCAGCTTGCTTCAAAAAGTCCGGGACGACGGCGACGAATCTGCACGAACCGAACTGAACGAGCTACTCCGCCAACATCCGGAAGCTCGAACGATCATGTCAAAATCGCTGGTCGATGAACAGGCTTTGGTCAGTCACCTGCGCGACGAGTCAATCGTTTCCATTCTCGATGCGGAAGGCCAGGTGGTCAAAAGTCAGCCGCTGACGAGGCCGACACGGCGTATCTTTGCTTGGCCGCAGCAGATAGCAGCGGCTTTGGTGGCGGGTGCAATGGTTGGTCTGCTGGGAGTCGGAGTAGTCTGGGCCGTGAAGTCGCCTCAATCACAGGCAAGACCGATTCAAATTGCCAACGGCGATTTCGAGACGTTTTCTGGTCCGATTGAAATTGGCTTCCCGTCTCACTTTGGCACTTGGGGTGGAAATCCTGCCGAGGTGATTGAAGAAGCGGATGGAAACCGAATGTTGCGTCTTCTGAAAACGGGAAATGTCAATGGCGAGTCCAACGACTTCGCCTCGAACTGCTCCGTGTTTCAGTTGGTCGATCTCTCGTCCATTCGAGAGCAATGGGAAACAGAAAATTCCGAGACGCAAATTACTCTTAACCTCTCAGCCCGCTTTCGCCGAGAGTCTACCCCGACCGATGCCGAATTGCCAAAACTTGCGGGTAGTTGTCGCATCTACCTGTTCAATCTGAAGCCAGAAGCAATTGCTAAAGAGTGGCCGCGGGTAATCAGCGAGCACGGGGTCGGATTTGGCAAAAAAGAGATCAAGTTTACGCCGGGAGCAAAACCGGCAACAATTACCGCGTCCTGCCTTCTGGAATCGGACGCAACGGTTGCACTCGTCGTCGTTGCGGCGAGCACCAAATCTCGAGCGGCTCCGGTTGATTTAGGCGGCTTCTTTGTTGACGACATTCAGCTCACAGCGATCCAGCGACCGACTCTGCCAGTTCACTTTCTAAAATAACTCATTTTCCAAAGTTCAAAATGATGAAAACCAACTTAGATCGCCGTCACTTTTTACGCGGTACCGGTGCGCTAATCGCGCTGCCTGCGCTGGAATCTGTCGGCTTTCGCCGATTTGCTTCGGCTGCGAGTGCGACACCTGCCACCCCGCCTAAACGCAGCGTTTTTCTCGGTATTGGATTTGGCGTGACCAAAGAGACGTGGTATCCCGATATCAATCAAACGGGAGCGAACTACCAACTATCTGAAGGACTCGCTCCACTTGCCCGACACCAGGCCGATATCACCGTCGTGCAGGGATGCTCAAATCAATTCGCCAACGAAGCGCATTGGGGTAGCACCTTTTGGCTTACCGGAGCAAATCGCTATTCGGTGCCCGGCCAGAACATGGCCAACAGCATCTCCGTCGACCAGATCATCGCTGAGCAGTTAGGCAAAGATACTCGATTCTCTTCGATTCAACTCAATGGTTCCGATCTTCAGGGTCACGGCCCCGGGCTTTCCCTGGCTTGGGATCAGCGCGGCAAGCCAGTCGCCGGCCAGGACGATCCGGTGCAAGTATTTCACAAACTCTTCTCCGCCGACGACCTCCCACTGGAACAACGCCAGGCTGCGATCGCCGAAAATCGCAGCGTCCTGGACGCGGTTCTCAGCCAGGCCAAAGGCGTTCAGCGAGGCCTCTCTAAAACCGACACGGGAAAGCTCGACGAATACTTTCAGGGAATTCGAGACATCGAAAATCGTCTGAAAAAGGACGAAGACTGGCTCGACGTTCCCAAGGTCAAGGCTCCCCTCGAAGCTCCAGCGCCTGGTCTTAAGGGAAAGGCTGAGATCGAGATCATGCAGGATCTCATCGTTGCGGCGTTGCAGACAGACAGCACGCGTTCACTAACCTATCGTATGCCCGGTCAGAATCTACTGCAAAGTCTCGATCTCAAACCAAGCGCGCACAATGTGAGCCACTATTCCCCCGGGGCTCGCATGGATGCATCCAAGTTACGCGACAAAACTCACAGCGAACTTTTAGCCCGCCTGATCGACAAACTCAAGGCAACCAAAGAAGCCGACGGATCGAGTCTCTTCGACCATACCGCTGTGGCTTTCGGATCGAACATCAGCTCCATTCATTACCTCACCAATTGCCCGACCATCCTTACCGGTGGTGGTGCTAAGTTGAAACTGGGCCAGCATCTTGTCGTGCCAAAAGACACGCCACTGTGCAACGTGTGGTTAACGATGCTACAAGGAATAGGGATCGACGCTCCGCGACACGGCGACAGCACCGGCATCGTGAAGGAGTTACAGGCGTGACAAATTTCCACAATTGCAAGATTGTATGCAAAAGCAGTTTGACCAATCTAGCTATTTTTATGTTAGTGCTGGGGCTTTGCAGTTTCGTACATGCAACCCCGCAACAGATAAACCTTCCAGAGAAAAGCCAACCATTTCTAGCGTCGTATTGCTTCGAGTGTCACGATTCGAAAACACGGGAGGGAGGGGTAGATCTGGAAACACTCGCGCTGGAAATCACGACTGTCGAACAGGCAGAAAAATGGCAGAAGGTGCTAAACGTTTTGAACTCCGGAGAAATGCCGCCGGAAGACTACGAGCAACCTGACAATGTTGAGAAGGCAGA
Organism: Mariniblastus sp.; assembly: GCA_028823415.1. Taxonomy (GTDB): domain Bacteria; phylum Planctomycetota; class Planctomycetia; order Pirellulales; family Pirellulaceae; genus Mariniblastus. The sequence goes on along the minus strand of JAPKBL010000005.1, from coordinate 58,121 downwards.
CTTTCTCGATAACCTCGCTCAAACGATGGTGGCAGCCCGTAAGGCTTTGTCGGATTCGGGTGGCAACATCACGATGCGACGGCTCAACCGTCGAGAATATCTGAACACGATCGAACATCTTCTCGGCATCAAGGCCGACGCTTCCTCTCTGCCTGCCGACGGCGGTTCAGGTTCCTTTGATACCGTGGGGGCTTCTCAGTTCGTCTCCAGCGATCAGATCGTACAGTATCTCAAGCTGGGACGCAGCGCGATCGACGAAGCCTTTGAGCGTCGGGCGGCAGCAGGCCAGGTAACGAAGACCTTCCGGTTGGAGCCCGAAGATACTGTCAATGTGAAGAGTCGCAAGATTATGGCAAAGCAGGAGAAGACGCAGAAACGCTACCTGCTCTGGAAAGCCGAAATCGACAAGGTTGCCTTTCTTTCCGAAAACGAGGAAGCGCTCGCGCAGATCCGTGAGAAATTCAAAATCGATGACCTCAGGAACAACCTGCGACTCTATCAGAACACTGAACTTCTCAAGGGAGCTCCCGATGCAACGAAGTTCGGTTTCCTTGACGGCAATGACGCCTCCTTCTCTTTCCAAGGTGGCTATGGACGCACCCACGCCTACATGAAGCACTACCTCGAGCTTCCCAATAGCGATCAGGGCACCTATCTGAAACTCACGTGGGGCATCCAGCGAATCGACGTTGTCCCTGATCCCAAAGACGTTCCCCCCGGAACGTACAAATTGAGAATCCGAGCCGGAGCGGTGGAGAGTTCTGATTCCTCTCGTCATTTTATCGAGGTCGGACACCCCTATCACATCAACGGGCAGCCGGCGGGTTTCTCAGGCAAGCCACTTGCCAGCTACCAGGTTACGGGCACCGAAGATAATCCGGAAATCATCGAAACGACACTTGTGATCGGTTCAAACACGCCACGCGAACTGGGGATTCGGGAACGCCAACCCGAAGATAGTAAAAGAATTCTCAGAAATGAATTCTCCATATACAAGCAGAGGAACGGCTACGGCACTCCTCCCGCAATTTGGGTCGACTGGATTGAGCTGACCGGGCCAATCAGTGAGACTGCGGACACTGAATCCAGAATTGTTCGCGTTGAGCCTGAGAAGACAATCAATCCGGCGAACGAGAAAGAAATCGCGCAGACCGAAGAGCGTCAGAAACGATTCGGGCTGTGGAAGAAAGGAGTCGATGAGGCAGCCAAGACCGCTGAGAATCAAGCGATCATTGCCAAGATTCGAAAGACGGATCGCCTGATCGATCACCCTAACCGATTTTATACTTTTGCCGACCGGTTAAAAGATACTCCCAATCCAAGGGAGTTCGGGTTTAGCGACGCGAAAAAAGCTGCCGCATCTGATCCTTCACGAAGCCGAAGTCTAGCTCTTCACAAGCACTACGTCGGCCTGCCACATCGCGACCGCGGCACCTACCTAAAGCTTGCTCATGGCACCGGTCGAATCATCGTTCCTGCCAAGAAAAAGGAACTAACGCCCGGCAGCTATATCATGCGTGTGCGTGTCGGGGCTGTTGAAGGCACTCCTGCCGAGCGACGTTTCATTCAGGTGGGACCTCCTCAACGCCAGATTGAAAGCAGAAACTGGGGACTCGAAGGCCGAGCCATCAGTACTCATCAAGTCACCGGCACCATCGACAATCCCGAAACGATCGAGATTCCACTCGAGGTCACCGCCAATACGATTCGCGAATTCGCAGTTCAGGAGAAACAGCCCAACAACGGAAATCTCAAAGCGCTTTGGGATGCGCACAACAATCTGAAGAACGAAAACGGCTACGGACATCCACCGGCAATCTGGATCGACTGGGTGGAACTCGAAGGACCGCTGAATGCGTCCAATAATGATACTCGCAGGAACGACTGGTGGATCATCGATCCCGACGATGCCATCGATCCCGACGATTCCTCCCGGGCACGCGAGATCCTGCAACAGTTCGCTTTCAAAGCCTTCCGCGGTGTCGAAGCAGAGGTCGAGTTTATCGATCGCCTCACTGACATCTTCGCCGCGCGTCGAGAGTCCGGTGACTCATTCGAGACTGCAATTCGTATGCCACTCAGCATCATTCTCGCATCACCTAGCTTCCTCTACCTCAATGAACCCAGCAACGCGGTTGGGTCGCGCCAACTCTCTGATCGAGAATTGGCCGTGCGCTTGGCCTACTTCCTCTGGAGCGGGCCACCAGACGCAGAACTGCTCAAGCTCGCAGAGCAGAACACACTACACCTCCAAGAAACGCTTCGGCAGCAGGTTGATCGAATGATTGCCGATCCGCGTTCGGATGAATTCGTCTCCGGATTCGTCCATCAGTGGCTCGACATGGAACGACTCGATTTCTTTCAGTTTGACGTCAACCTTCATCGAGATTTTGATGAAAGCACCAGAGCAGCCACGCGCGAAGAGGTTTATCAGTCGTTCGCCCACCTGCTACGCGATTCAAAAGACGGTCGCATCGGGAAACTCTTGAAGAGCGACTACGTGTTCGTTAACGGCCTGCTCGCCACCTACTACGGTATCGAAGGTGTTTCTGGCGACAGGTTCCAAAAAATCAAACTGCCCGCCGATTCGCCTCGGGGCGGATTACTCGGTATGGCCGCTATCCACGCCATGGGCAGTGACGGCATCGATAGCAGCCCGATCGAACGTGGAGCCTGGGTCCTGCGCCATCTCTTGAACGATCCGCCGCCACCAGCGCCGCCAAATGTTCCCCAGATCTCTCGGCTGAATGACCAGGTACTCACCACGCGCGAACGCCTGCTCGCCCACCAAGAAGAAGCCCAGTGCGCAAGTTGCCACCGCAAGATCGATCCGATCGGTTTCGGACTGGAGAACTTCAACGCCGCTGGTAAGTGGCGCACCACGGACCATGCCGGAGGCAAAGGGAAGCAGGGGAAGACTTGGACCATCGACGCCTCAGGAGCATTCCACAAAGGCCCAAACTTCAGCGACTATCACGAACTCCGCGATCTGATCACCGAGCGCGAGGGAGACTTCGCCCGGGGACTCACCGAGCACCTGATCGAATACGGACTAGGTCGTCCCTTTGGGTTCTCCGATGAACATCTCGCGGACGGAATTGTCGGATCAGCCAAAACCAAACGGTTCTCACTCAGCGAATTTATTCATGCCCTCGTTCAAAGCAAAGCGTTTCAGACAAAAACTTCCGCGACAAAAAATTCTCCTGGCGACAAACAGTCGAAGTTCGAGTCAGAACTGTTTAAAACTGGAACGCTAGTTTATTCCGACGATTTTGATGGGGAGTTTAACCAACAACGTTTTGGATTTCCTAAAAAGGACAAATCGATCAAGGATGGTAAACTGATCGTGACTTCCTTATTCACATCCCAAGAAGAAGCCATCGCGGCGCTGAAGCGTGACCACCACCTAGGACTGGAGCCGGTCGTACATCTCAATCGCATTCCCGAACAGTTTGTCTGCCACATGCGGTACAAATTTGAAAAGAAGGATCTCACCCCGGGTCGTCCCAGTTTTCAAATTGGCCACCACATGATCGTTCTCAGTTACCTTGAAGGCGGGGGACATCGAATCAAACTGCCAGATGGCCCCACTTACACCGAACCTGAGTCGGACATGAAGCTCAACGAGTGGATCGACCTAATCATCGAGTACAAGAAAGGGACGATCAGAGTGAGCGTTAACGGTTGCAGTAAAACCTACGAACACGAGACGGTCACCGTCGTCAACGAAAATGATAAAAACGGACCAAGATTCTCCCTTAAGGGAGGCTCGGATTGCCAAATCGTGTTTGATTCGGTTCGGCTCTGGGAATGCGGTAAGAAAGGCAAGCAATGAATACCGTTCGCTGTCAACTTGCCTCAGTCAATTCGACTAGTGCCCTTCGTGTAGACAGGCCGGTGTTGGCCGCCTCGTTACTCCGGTATCACAGACTGGATTGGTGATCACCCATTCTGAAGAGGCAAAATTATTTTCGGATAAATTGGTTGCATCGCGTCTTTCTAAGTCCGAAGGTATTGCCCGACGAGCGAATCCACCTTCCTAGGCCGTGAACTGATCTAGCGATGAAAAAAACCAATCAAGATTCAATCCTTGCGGTTTTTAATATGCGCAGCGAATTGGACCATGTAAAGGAATCAATCGTTTCCAAAAACACGGCAGCCGTTAAAGCCGCTCTACGGTCCTGTCAATTCGATGCGAGACGATTTTTTGATGATGATCAGGTTTCAATCGACGACTTCAAATCAAAATTGCGGTACATATTTAATTGCTACAAACAGGGAGATTCGCGTAAGGCATTCGATGAAGCCGATCGACTGCTTGCCCAGATCGAGATGCTGATTACCCATCTGGCCGATAGCAGCGCGTTTCCGGACTCCGCAATACTTGCCAAAGTAACCGGGCGGTTGGAGCCGTTGATTCTTACCCGCTATCAAAGTTTGCAGAAAACGCGGGCCCCCCAAAGGTGACAGGCCGGTTCCTTTCGGACCCCAATTCGTCATATCGAACTTGCGTTGGGTAGGTTTCGCGAGAGCTGTCGCACACCTGAGCGATATCGGGCGATTTCAACCTGCATCCATTGTGACTTCTGTCCGTCAGACTACCCGCACGTGGCTAAAATCATTGGCTCCGTTTTCAGCTGCCCACTGGCGAGGCGGATTGCCACGAAACGGATGCTATGTTTTTTGCATTTTGTGTTACGCTTTATTTTGCATTCACTCATTTGTAGGTGAGGGAAGAACCACAAGCGCCAGCTACGCCCACAACCAGCAGGAACTTAGTCCGGACACTGAAGACGTTGTTCAAGATGCGATCACGGTGATGTCGACGCCTAAAGGGGCGCTCGCAACCTGAAACAAGATACCCATGTAAGGCGCAAGAACTATGGAGAATAAGCAAGCATGTTAAAGATTTTTGCAAAGCTCGTTATTTCAACCAGCCTGGTTGTCGGAATTTTGTTCTCGCCAGTCAGAGGCGATGGAAATCGGTTGGCCTATCTCTCGGACCCCTGCGATCCTTTCTACGTTCATCGTAATTTCCCCAAATTGGTGACGCCTCAGTGGGTGGGCGAAAAAGGTGTCCAAGGAGTGATCGTGTTATCGATCGACGACATGCGTGATACGGCGCGTTATGAAACATTCTTGCGTCCGATTCTCAATCGCTTGGCAGAGATCGATGGCCGGATGCCGTTGAGTATTTTGACGAATTCTATCCACGCCGATGATCCGCAATTGCAGACGTGGCTCAAACAGGGTCTTAGCCTTGATGTTCACACGATCGACCATCCATGCCCATGCTTGCGCGACCGTAGCTTTGATACCGCCCGCAGTACTTATGAACGTTGCGTCGACTTGATGGCGAATATTCCAAATAATTCGCCAATCGCTTTTCGGATGCCGTGTTGTGATTCCATCAATTCGACGAGTCCACGATTTTGGATGGAGGTGTTTAATCGAACTACACCTGAGGGTAATTTCCTCAGAATGGATAGCTCGGTATTTCACGTCTTCTCTGCAGACGATCCGAGTTTGCCCGACAACATCGCAACACGACCCGATGGCAAATCGCGTTTTCGACATTATCTTCCTTTCCCATCGTACCTAAATACGATCGATGATTATCCGTATCCCTACGTAATCGGTCGGCTGTGCTGGGAAGTCCCCTGTCTCGTCCCAAGTGATTGGGAAGGTCAAAACGTACAACAGTCGTACAATCCCCGCACTCTGGCAGACATGAAAATTGCGCTCGATGCGACCGTTTTAAAACAGGGGGCGACGTCTCTGGTCTTTCATCCACATGGCTGGATTAGTAGTGACCAGATCATCGAGTTCATCGATCATGCCATCGAAGAACATGGCAATCGGATCAAGTTTCTGAATTTTCACGAATATCAACAACGTCTGGAAAACCATCTACTCGCTGGACAACCTTTGCGGGATGACGCAGGTCGAGACAATGGTGTCCGTTTGATCGATCTGAATAACGATGGGTTTCTCGATGTTGTGATTGGAAATTCGGAACTGCAACGAACACGTTTATGGGATCCCGAGACTGAGAAATGGCACGAATCGGATTTTCCCGTTCAGATTGTCCGAGCCGATGCAGACGGGCTCACACGACCGGCCGGTGTTGAATTCTTCATTGCTCAAAAAAATGGCAATGCGAGTCTATTGGTCCGCAACGAACAGCAGGCAGGTATCTGGCATTTTTCCAATGGGAAATGGAATCAAGATACAACCATGCTCAATGGCCTGGTGCTTGATGACAAACCAATATTCACGGCCCGTAATGGCCGTGACCTGGGTGTTCGGTTAAGAGATCTCGACAATGATGGAGTGTGTGAGTTGATCGCCGGCAATAAGCCTGGCCAAGTGCTGTCTTGGGATCGAGAGGGAAACACATGGAAGCCCCTTCCGTTTGGTCTTCCCGCCACGACGGAGTTGGTCGATGCCAATGGCAAGGATGCCGGGATGCGATTTGTCGATGTCGATCAGGATGGACATCTCGACGTCCTTTTTTCAAATGAAAAAGATTTTTCACTGCATTTGTTCTCTTCTCTTGAGCAAGGGTGGAGTCGTGTGGCACAGCAAGGTCGTCAGGCAGATTCCAGCGCCATACCTCCTATCGTAATTAATGGAACTAACAATGGTGCATGGGTCTCCCGGAATCATGTTTGGTGGCAAAATGAAGCGACCAGCCAGATGCCGGACTTGGTCGAGCGACGTTCCTTTTCCGATTTGATGGGAGACCAGGCCTTGGAGCCGCGAACACCCGAGGCTTCGCGCCGATCAATTGAGGTAGCACCCGAATTCCGAGTCGAACTGGTGGCGGCTGAACCGATGGTACAAGACCCGGTTGCGATCGATTGGGGGGCAGATGGTCGCCTCTGGGTCGTTGAAATGGCGGACTATCCTCTGGGTGTTGACGGAAAAGGGAAGCCGGGTGGTCGTGTTCGGATTCTCGAAGACAGCAACGGAGATGGGCGATATGATCGCAGCAGTCTCTTTGCAGAGGGGCTCAATTTCCCAACCGATTTGATGGTTTGGCGAAACGGTGTGCTCATTACGGCAGCTCCTCATGTCTGGTATCTCGAAGATACCGACGGTGATGGGCGTGCGGACCTGCGCGAATCTTGGTTCACAGGATTTGTCGAAGGAAATCAGCAGCATCGAGTCAATGGATTGCGATGGGGACTCGACAATTGGGTCTACCTAGCCAATGGAGATAGTGGTGGCAAAATTCATTCTGTTAAGACCGATGAAACGGTAGATATCCAAGGGAGAGACGTGCGAATCAAGCCCGACACTGGCCGCATTGAGGCGACAACAGGGCAAACGCAACATGGACGTTGCCGTGACAGTTGGGGAAACTGGTGGGGATCGAGTAATAGCGTCCCCATGATGCAGTATGTACTGGATGAACACTACCTGCAGCGCAATCCATTTGTCACGTCGCCGAGTCTGCGGCACATCGATCGAGGTGGCCAGTGGGGGCTTTTTCCCGCTAGTCGCATCCTTAGTCATTATAGCGGTTATCAATCACCGGCAGCGGGCCAGACGAGTCAATTCACGTCGGCCTGTGGAACAATGGTTTATCGCGACAACTTTCTAGGGGAGTCACTCACGGGAAACCTGTTCGTCAGCGAACCGGTTCACAACCTCATTCACAGAAGGGTGGTAAAGAAAGACGGCGTTCGAAAAAGCACGCGGAAACCGCCCAACGAGACCAATACGGAATTTTTGCGAAGCAATGATTCCTGGTTCCGCCCCACCACCTTAAGGACCGGGCCAGATGGTTGTTTGTGGATTACCGACATGTATCGTCCGGTCATTGAACATCCCGAATGGATTGATGATGTTCTTGAAAAGAGTTTAGATCTGCGGGAGGGACACCAACTTGGCCGCATTTATCGAATCGTTCCTCGCCAACAAAAACCAAAGCCGATTTCCGATATGACCAAGTATTCAGTACGGCAATTGATTGATCAGTTGGGCGATTCCAACGGAACAAAGCGAGATATTGCACACAGGCTTTTGCTGTGGCAAAAGGATCCAGCGGTCGACAAAAGTTTGGCGATCACATTTACTACAAGTCAAATTCCATGCCAGCGGTTGGCGGCTCTTTGTGTTCTAGCGGGTCGCGAAACGGTCGCGATGGAACAAATTTTAGAAGGGTTGCTCGATTCTCATCCGGCTGTCCGTCGCCACTCTGTGCGTATTGCGGAACAATTCATCAATTCGGATCGAATGACGAACAAGACAGAGGATGCAACACTGCTGCGGAGTCACGAGGCCGTTGGGCCCCAAATCCTGGAATCGATAGTCAAAGCTTTGGCGCGACTGGAAGAAGTGGAACAAGAGCCTCAGGTTGTCTTACAACTCGCCTGTTCACTTGGAGAAATGGATCATCCAATCGCGAGAAATACAATCGGAAAAATTCTGGCCAAACACCCTGGGGATATCCATATTGTCGCCGCAGCGCTTAGCAGCATCCAAAGTCGGCCTGCCGATGTTCTCGCTGGCGTCATCGAAACAGAGGGTATTTTAGAAGCCAAAAGTTTACCGCTGCAATCATTAATCCGCACATCACTTGGGTTGGGAGATCTCGATTCAGTTGTTGGGATATTGGCTCTGTTGATGAAAAATGGGTCCGGGGAATATGAAATTTGGCAAATGAATGCGCTGGCCGATATCGATCAGGTTTTGCGGGAAAATGGACAATCGGTAGATTTGCTGACCCTAGATGACCAAAAAAGACAATGGATTTCTGATTTGAGGATACATGCGAGGGATTGCTTGATCGATCCCCAAACGCCACAAAATTTTAGGGCGGCGGCATTGAACCTGTTAAGTTGTGACCCTGATTTTGCAACCAACGATATCGGTTTGGCGATGTCGCTTCTGTTACCACAGACGCCACGCGATTTGCAACAATCTGTGCTGCAAGGCATTGGCCGGGTAAACGAAACCAGGCCTTTGGAAAAAGTGTTAGGGGGTTGGCCACAGTACGGCCCGTTGACGCGAGATCGCTTGGTGGGGCTTTATTTGCAAAGGCCGGTCAGCACGCGCGTGCTTTTGGACTCGGTGGAAAAGGGGACAATACAACCAACCGACATCAATCTTGCATATTCGCAGGTGTTGATGGCTCATCCGAATACTGACTTGTCCGACCGAGCTGGCCAACTCCTAAAACGCCAGCATAATATTGAACGCCAGATTGTGATTGACCGTTATCTTCCCGCCGTTCGGCGAGGGGGAATCTCCGGCAAGGGCCAGCACCATTTCGAAAAAACGTGTTCTCAATGCCACCGTTTGGCTGGCCAGGGACATGCGGTTGGCCCCGACCTTGCAGCATTGGCCGATCTTTCACCCAAATTCCTGACCACCCACATTCTTGATTCGGCGCGGTCTGTGGAGGATAAATATCATAATTACATCGTGCTTATGACCGATGGGCGGCAATTCACCGGCTTGTTACAGCAGGAAACTTCCACTAGCGTCACGCTGTTAGGGCAAAATTCAGAAGTCTATACCTTGCTTAAAAAGGATATTGAAGAAGAAGGATTTCGCCGAAGCTCCTTATCAATGATGCCGCAGGGTTTGGAAACATCGCTCGACCCACAGGCGCTTGCCGATTTGGTGGCCTATATTATTGAGCGGAGACAGCCACCCAAACAATTCGAAGGTAATCAACCGCAATTGGTGTTACCCGAGGAGGGGTCAGGTGTTCTGCGGTTGCGCGCGTCACGGGCGTTCGTCTACGGCCCAACGCTTGTTTATGAACAAGGGTATGGGAACCTTGGATTTTGGCAGAGCGAAGATGATCGTGCGGAATGGAAAGTGGAGATCGTTGCTGCCGGCAAATATGATATCTATCTCGACTGGGCGGTTGCCAAATCGGCAGCAAACAATTCTTACCGCCTTGAGCTTGGTAATGCTGAAATAATTTCAAATGTCGAATCGACGGGCACTTGGGACCAATACCGGCAAAAATTGATCGGCACGATAGATTTGAAGACCGGAGTGCAACGTGTCATGTTGAGTCCGGAGGGACATCTTAATGATTGTCTCATTGATTTAAGGGAGATTTGCATCGTGCCGAAAGGTGAACAGCCTCCTAAACGCTTCCTGAGCGATTGATAGACGACAAATTTTTCCTGGATTCGGTGGTTAGTGGAAGTCGAAGCTGCGCACGTTGTTGAGGAACTGCTGGCGTAATCCCCGGCACCCAATGGTCTCTGAGCTTCAATTGCCAGATCCAGTGGACTCAATGAAGGCGACGAGATCAAGAATTTCTTCAACCGAAAAAGTATCCAGTAATCCCGCAGGCATCGTCGAAACATCCGCCGTATTACGTTCTTCAATCGAAGATTTCTTCATGTTTTCGATAATGTCGGGCTTCAAAAGATTGGGGATCAGGACAACTTCATCTTCGGTTTCTTCGACCACTAAACCTGTCCTCAATCGACCATCATCTCCAAGAATCATCTGAGTTTGAAAATCCTTATGGATCTCAGCGGATGGCTTGACGATTTGCTGCAATAGCTTTGATCCACGAAAACGTTTCGTAACCTCGGTTAGATCTGGCCCAAGTTTCTTCTCGCCAGGCCCGATGTTGTGACAGCGGCTGCAGGTCGCCTGCTCGAACACCATGCGGCCTCGTTCGAGATTTCGTTTACCCAGACGATCCGGAGCGTCGCCGAACCAGTGATGTTGCCACTTCTTCACGAAGCGACGTTTTACCGGCGTGTTGTTGTTGATGATGTAGTCGATGATCTTCACATAGAACTGCCCGTCGTTCCTGCGATCCGGATGAGTCTTTCGAAACTCGTTCCACAGCGTACCCGCGAGGTTCCGTTTGTGTTTTGGGAAGGCGGCCAGGCGTGAGTCGACCCACTTTTGGTGAGGCATCTTTTTGTACGCATCGGGTAACGGGTTGGCGTCGATTTTTGCGTATAGTTGTTCTCGCTCGGGGGCCATTTTGCGTTCCACCTTTGGAGCGGTGGCGAGATTGCCGATGTCGTGATTGCCTTTATAAACTTTTGGTGTTAACCGAATACCACCCGTGGCTGGCAAATCATCGGGTAACGAGATACGAATCACCGCCCCGACGCCACGCTCCATATGCCGCGCAGGCCCGGATGTACTCGTCCAAATGCTGCCATCATCGCCAAATTCAATCTCGCGTGTATAAGACACACGTGTCGGTAATCGAAACTCAACGAATGTCTCCGTTACAGGATCGAACCGATTAATCGTGTCATTTCCCGTACCGCAAATCCAAACGATTCCGTCCTTGTCGACATTCAAAGCATAAGGAATTTGATTTTCAGAATCCGGCAATTCGTAAACAGTCCAGTACTCAGTATTGGGGTCGAATTTACCAAACACGCCCGACCCAAAACCGGGAACCCAAACCATTCCATCAGGGGCAACGTGCAAACGCCGCGGTCCACGAAACGGTGGGTTCCATTCTTTAATATCACCATCCTCCGCATTGGGATCGATTCGACCGATCCGGTTTCCATTGAGTTTGGAATACCAAAGCATGCCGTCGACTGGTGAATAATCGAGCCCGTAAGGCGTGATCCCTCGCGACTCTCCACGTCCAGCACCGATCGCCTGCCCAGCACTAAGCAATTTGTACTCCTTAACGACATGCGTATCAGGATGGAGTGAAAAACAGGAATTCGATCCAGCATCGGTGTACCAAATTAAGCCTTCAGGATCCTTCGGGTTGATTCGCAGAGTGTGCGGATAATTACCACGTTTCTTGGGTGCCTCGGCACTACTGTAGACCTCAAACTCTCCCGTCTCAATGTCGTAACGAGCCATCTTTCCGCTGGCACACATTGTCGTCCATAGGCTTCCATCATTCGCGGTTTCAATCGAATGGGGCGCGTGCACTCGCGCAGGAAACTTAATCACGTCTTGCTTGCCTGATTTGGGATCCAACGCAATCATTCGCTGCCTGCTAATGTTGACTGCATACACCTTCCCATCACGGCCTATTTCCAAGTCATGGAATGAACCTTCGAGAGGCTTGTCCATTTCCCACATCGTGATCGTTGCTGCCGCTGCCATCCCTGTCGGTGCCGGAGGAGGAACGAAGGCTGGCCAATCATCAACCGCGTCATCTTTATAAGTATTCATCAATCGACCGATGATGGTGTCCTGGGTATGTGGATAAAGACCTCCAAAACCGTCCATCCGGCGCAACATGGTTTCCCAGTCAATTGGTTTTTCAGGAGTTCGAAACCCAAGCGTGCCTACCTGATGGCAGTACGAGCACATCATCTTGAAATTCAGTTTGTCCCGAGGATTATCAAAATCGAGCATACTGAACGCACTGTTTGCCGGACGTTGCAATTCCAATTCTTCGCCGATAGCCGGACGCGTTTGGATCACCATATCTTCGGTGCCTGCCGCAACTCCGCTGATCCACTCATCTGCCAGTCCCATCAATCGAGTGCGAATATTGTGATCAACATTTCGTAAATCAGCAATTTCAAACGAACCATCTTTCTGTGAAAAGACCGATGTCCATTTTCGATGTGCATCATCAATTGCAGAAACCATGACGCCTTCCACAGGCCTGCCAAACCGGTCGACGACTTTTCCGCGAATTGTCTCGGCCTCCACGGCGCCGTTAAGCCCGGAAAAAAGACAAAAAAACAAAGCAACTAAAGTAACGTTTCTCATTAAATTCTCTTAGTTCACTCGGATTACCGCTGACTTCTATTTAACCTCGCCAACCTTCCAATCGTGGACAAGTATTCTCTCAAATTCTAATCTTCGGACGTATCAAGTACTTTCGCATCAATGATCGATTGTCGAAACCGATTGTCGGATTCATCTTCTAGCAGTTTCAAAAAAGCGACCAAGCCGGGGACGTCTTGCTCACTCAGCTTCATCACCAAATAGGCATCACTAATATCATCCGCTTTACCCTGCTGTTTCTGTTTTGCTGCCTCGATCTTTTGCAACACTATTCTACGTAAGTCAAGTTTTCGCTTCTCAGGATTTCGCAGGGAGGGAGTCGGCTTCGGCTCAGTTCCATGGCGAGTCACGTATGATTTGCCATCTGTAAAATTCGGCAATGTATGACAGGCGGCACAATTGCCGACACTTTCAGTCCCATCATAATTCAAGAATGTCTTTAGCCCTTCGTATCCAAGTCGGTCCATTCCCGTGGGAGCTTTTAATAAAATGCGCCCTTCTTGATTTGCGAGGCGCCCAAAAATTCGGCCGAGAAAATCTTCTACACTTTCATCTTCGTAAACTGTATCCGGAATTCGATTGAGATACGAAAATGCGTCATACGTCGAACGCTTGGTTGTCGAAAGCCGATGGATTCCAGTTTTCTCTTCGATGCTGGCCTTTTCAGTCCGCTGTTGCAATTCGATCTTCTCAGCAGGCAAAAGAGCTGACTTTGGCGCTGCCGAAGAATTCGCCTTCTCTCCATTGGCGACATAATTGAGGATTCTAACGAAGGACTGCCCCACGTTCTTCATTTCAGGACTCAGGCGTCGTTTCTCTTTCCAAAGTTGGCCGACCCGAGCACGCTGTTCCGGTTTGAGACCCGCCATAACGCGGTCGACGTAAGCCTGGTGGCGGCTAACGTCATAGTCTTTTGGAAGGTCATTCTTGTCGATACGGGCGAGTAGCTTCGCGGTATCGTTGTCGGGTGCTCCGGTGGCAGGCCGTTGCGGTCCGTTTTCCCCGGTCTTCATTACGGCGGCCTGTTCTTCTGGGGTGAGCCATTCCGGAGCTTCGGCCATGACACTCCGGCGGATAGCAGCGGCCTGCTTTTTCATTCTGGCGACGAGTTCGGGACGCTTCAGCGCAATATTATCTTTCTGACTGGGATCCTTGGAAAGGTCATACAGTTGAACCCGGCCAAGCCCGCTCTTTTTGAGTTCGGGGATCCACGCTTCGTTGAAGTAGTACAAGTCCCGGTGTTGATTCTTCAGTCGATTAGCCTCGGGATTGGCGAAATTCCCGTTGAACAGGCGAGAGCGAAAATCCAATCCGCCCAACTCTTTTTCGAGATCATCGCCAAGGACTTCTTTGATTTGCTTCATGAGTCGATCGGCGGTTTTGAAGTCGATCGAAGATTTCGCAGTACCGGAGGCGAAAAGCGTGTGGTCACCCATTCGCAGAACCATGTTCGCGCCACTCATCCAAAAGAGCGGCTGATGCCGCTCGAAGTTGCCTGATCTGGTGAGTAGAGGCGCGAGGTCAGAGCCGTCAAGACGGACGCCCTCGGGTTTGTCGATGCCGATCAACCCGCAGAGAGTCGGAAGGAGGTCGATGGCTCCAGCTGGTTCGTCCTCAACCCTACCGCCGGGGATCCCGTCTTTCCAGTGAATGATGCCGGGGACGCGATGCCCGCCTTCGAAAAGCGAACCTTTCTTTCCACGCAGTTCACCATTTCGCTTTTGCAGGTAACTGCCGTTGTCGGAGGAGTAGATGATGATGGTGTTGTTCAGCTCACCGAGTTTCTCAAGCTTAGCGACGAGGCGTCCGATGGCTCGATCTGTATTGTCGATGGTGCCACTGTAGATGGCTTCCCGTTCGTTCAGCCCGCCATATTTAGAAACGATCTCGTCGGGCGCCGCGATCGGGTCGTGCGGTTCATTGAACCAGAGATTGAGGAAGAAGGGTTCGTCGCCGTCGCGCTTTTGATCGAGCCAGGCAAGAGCCTCATCGACCACGATCTGACAGGAATAGCCATTCATTTTACCAACACGTTTGCCGTTGCGCAGAAAGTTGGTGGGGTTCTTCTGGCTGGGTCCCGCGCCGTTGACGAGTCCGAACCAATAGTCGAAGCCATGATCGGCGGGGGTGGGATTATCGCGATTCTGGACGGGCATGCCGAGGTGCCACTTGCCGAAGTGGGCGGTGGCGTAGCCGTTTTCCCGGAGCACCTCCGCGATGGTTGTTTCGCGCTTCAAGAGATGCATCTTGTGAAGCCGTTCGGTGATGACGGAGTAGACTCCGGTGCGATAGTGGTGGCGGCCTGTCAGAAAGGTGGCCCGCGAGGGGCAGCAGGTGGCGGCTCCCGAGTGGAAGTCGGTGAAGCGCACGCCCTCGGCAGCCAACTTGTCGATGACCGGGGTCTTGACGGGACCGCCGTAGCAGCCGATGTCCCGGTATCCAAGATCGTCGACAAGTAGAGTGACGACGTTTGGCGGTTTGTCATTGGCAAAACCGGGACAAACCAGCAGGAAGCAGAAAAAAAATGTGAGGATGAGTTTCATGTTATTTCCGATTAGGTGCGCCGAAGTGCGGCGAGTTTTTCTGCGGGAGCCATTTTTTCAATTCCGCCTTGACGGAAGCGCGGGCCGGGTCATCGGCGACGTTCTTCCTCTGAAGTGGATCGGCTTGGACGTCGTAAAGTTCCTCGCCACCGTCGCTGTAGCAAATGTAGTGAAACTCACGTGAGCGAACGGCGTGGTTAATACCCAGCCAGTGGGGTGAGTGCGTTATGATTGCCGGATACGGCCAGTCGGCCTTCGGCTCACGAACCAACGGGGCGAGGCTTCTCCCTTCGTTCTTCGGGTTTTTCGGTAAGCCGCATAAATCTAGCAACGTCGGATAGAGATCGACAAGGCTGACCGGACTCTCGCAAGTCATTCCACCGGCCGGTGTGCCGATCGACAACTTGCCCGGTGCATAGATGATCAGCGGTGTCCGGGTCGTTTGCTCCCAGAGCGCCGACTTGGCGATCTTCTTTTCGCCCACGTCGTAACCATGGTCGCCCCACAGGACAACAATTGTGTTGTCTCGATAACGACTCTTTTCGAGTGTATCAAGAACATGGCCAACGCAGGCATCAGCGAACGAATCCGCTGCGAGGCAGCCTTGGACAGCTTCCTTCCATTTGCCGCTTTCACGAATGTGCTTGATGTGACGTTCGCCCATCCGCCGGCCAATCGCGGGGATGTCATCGAAATCGTCAGCCTTGTATGGCGGAAGTTCAATCTCTTCCAGTGGATGCATGTCGAAGAACCTCTTAGGGGCATACCAGGGAAGATGAGGCAGGTAGATTCCACAACCAAGGAAGAAAGGTTTGTCATGATCTCGCTGTAAAAACTGAGCGGCGCCGTCCGCGGTCTTCCAATCGGGATTCGCTTCCATCGGGGCGTCGGTTGGCCCCCAGTCGATGAGTCGGGCGAGGATGGGATTGGATTCAAACTTGGGGCGCAATCCGTGCTTGTAGCGGTCCTCTTTCGGCGGTGGGACTGCACCAGTGCGAGTTGAATAGACATGATCCCACGCGGCGGCATCGGAGAATTTACCGTGAGCCTGGTGATAAAGTTTTCCGCCGCCCCAGGCGAGATACCCATGCTTGCGGAAATATTGCGGCAACGTCACCCAATCCTTGTATTTTGGCATATCGCGAAACCAATTCAGATTGCCGTAAATACCCGTTGTTGATGGACGGAGCCCCATCATGATCGCGGTACGCGAGGGGCTGCAGAGAGGAGCAGCGCAATGGGCCTGCTCGAAGAGGATTCCCTTGCGAGCCAGTTTGTCGATGTTGGGAGTCTTCGCTTGGGGATGTCCGCCGAGGCAGCCAACCCAGTCGTTCAAGTCATCGACTGCGATGAATAAAACGTTCGGATTTTCGATTGAGTCGGCGGCATGAATTTGCTCAAAAGCAACTATGAAAACGAAGACAAATACGATCACCAGTTTGGCTGCGAGTGGCTTCTTTATTGCTGCGATAACTATCGGATTAAGTTTCATTTCGATTCTTGAATATTTTGTGTAAACAAACTTGCTTACTTTGGTGCGTCTTCGAAGTGTGGATAACGGTAGTCAGCTTTGTCGTCTCTCGAGACTTGATGCGTCGAGCCGTCTTTAGGTTTGTAGACATAGAGCTTACCGCCTGCCTGATAAACGATCGAGGATTCGTCTTTCGACCACCGTGGGTACGCAAACCAGATCGGTTTTCCATCCTCGTTTGCCAGCGGCTTTGCATTGGTGATCCTGCGGTTCTTGGCGTCGAAATCGGCAACGTAAAGTGTGCGCCCGGGAACTCGTCGCTTGAACCCCCGTTGAAACTCGAAGCAGACTCTCGTTTCGCTCGGCGAGAGACTGACTCGGTCAAGCACTCCCGTTTTTGCCAATTCACACTCGATGCGTTCAAACGTCGGATTGACGTTCTTCCCAGGCGTCATCAGGTAGTACCCCATGCTCTGGCCTGGTGGATTCGATCGCACCAGGATCCGACCGTCGATCAGACAGGTGTAGGCCCAGGCATGATGTCCCTTGCTGGTAAGAGCGACTTCCTCACCAGGCTTTGCACCAACCTTGCTGGCCATCACCACGTAGCCACCCGTCTTCGGGTTCTTTCGATTCCAAATCGGCGTATTGCTACCGTCGCGCGTCCAGGTTTGATTGAAGTCCGTGTGCGTTCCGTCGGTTAGTTGGTGCAGTCCAGTTCCATCTATATGGATGATGTGAATAGCCGTTTTCCATTTCGATACATCGGGATCGTTTTTCAACCTGCGGAAAAAGACCAGCATGTCACCCGTCTTTGACCAGGATGGCTTAAAGTCGTGGTGACCGGTGGTAAGCGGTTTGCCCTCTGGTTGACCATAGGTATTAACGTGGATTTCGCCGTTAACGTAATACGATCCTCGAAAGTTTTTACTTTTGCTTTGACTCGCAGGATTGCCATTGTCATCTGCTGAAAGGACGCCAGTGATCGCCAGCAATGCGGTCGCCATGCAGACAAGTGTGTCGACTTTTTTCATCACTTTTCCTGTTTCTTTTTTCAACAAATCACATCGTCCGAAGCAGGACAGTGCGTACACCTCTGCAATAAAACCAGAAAGCGGTGATTTCGTGGACAATTTTATAAATGAAAACTTGCAATAATTTGTGTCAATGATTGTTGTAATAAAGAAATTTGATTCAAAATTCCCTCTCAATCAAAGTTACTAACTTAAAGCTATTTGAACAGAAACCATTCAGAAAGCACGTCATTCGGTTCATATAAAATGGGCGTAGAAATTTCTCAAACCTAATCCTAAGTCGCAGGCTCAAATGGATACTCCGTTAGTTCACCCCAGCCTATTTATTCGCTAAATTAGCATTCGCTATCATTTGATTTGTTTTTTAACCCGATGCAACTTACCGCCACCAACAATGAATAACCTTAAATTGATTTTTACAATCGCTTTAGCGAGTTGTTTACTGGAACATTCGGCAAATGGCCAGAATCCACCCAACCAACCCATTCGCACTCAACCCAAAGTCGATATTTCGATTGATCCTTTTTCAATTCGAAGTATTCAAGGAACGACCGAACTTAACCGCGAGGCCTACTTCGGCATTTGTGATCCGGGCTCCGAATTTAAAAAACGCTGCATTAAACCTGCTCGCTACCAATGGCTAATCGAAAACAACGGAATCACGTTCGGGCGAACGCTGCAAGTGGTCAACGGGCTGGACGAGTATCAAAAGGCCATCCGCGAAGATCCGAGCCGCCGTGGATTTGTCGACAAAGAATTTCTAATCAAAAAAGTGACATCGAATCCATCTCGCGCCGATTTTAAAGACGACATGAACAATCGTCTGGACATTGCAGCGCATGGCTTTCGAAACGCATTCCCCGAATTCATGGGCATCTACCAAACGGAATCTGCCCGAAAAGACAAACACGCTCAGCGACTTCCAAAAAACATGGAAGCTGCGGCTGAACTATCAGCACTCGCGCTTCACCATCGATTCACCGACTTCGACCGACCGAAATACTATGAACCAATCAACGAACCGCACTGGTCATATTTGCAAAGTAAACATTTAGCCAACTGGCATCTGGCAACGATGAAAACGGTCCACCGGGAAGTTCCCGGCGTACTGGTGGGAGGCCCCTGCCTGGCCGTTCCAATCTGGGAGAAGAACCTCAAGCCCTTCATTGACAACACCCAATGCAAATTGGACTTTTACTCATTCCATGTTTACGACTTCCTCCGTGAAAAAGATGGTAACTTTGGCGGAGTGATTCAAAGTGGCCTGCCACTGGAATCACTATTAGATCAAATCCAAAACTACACCGTTAACAGTTATGGAAAAGAGGTTGACATCGTCGTCAGCGAACACGGTGGTTACGGTGGCAATGAATTAGTTCAACAACTTGCCGTTGATGCTCAATTTAAAGAAACCGGATTCGAATGGGAAATGAAAAAACGGTCGATCGACGACTTCAACATGGTTAGTAGCGCAATCGCAAACACGCTAGTGTTCATGGATCATCCGCACACGGTATTGAAGGCAGTTCCGTTTATTCTGCTGGAGAGCATGAACTGGGACCCAAAGTACTACGCCACACTTTACACTCCGCGAAACTTCACAGATAAAACCGATTGGCTGCCCAGCAAAAAGATTTTGTTCTATCGCCTGTTCCGGGATTTACGTGGAAACCGAATCACTTCCTCATGCCCTGATCCCGACATTCAAACGCGAGCGTTTGTCGATGGCGATACTGTTTTTGTCGTTCTCAACAATCTCTCAAACGCTAATAAATTTGTTTCAATCAATCTGCCACGCCCAATTGAAATGCAAGTCCGTCGTCTTGGGCGCAACGCTGACTTCACTCCCTACCTAGCTGAAGCGAAACGCCCCGTCGGAAGCAAAACAGCAAACAACAACCTCCATAAAAACGCATCCTACGACTTTCGATTTAAAGGGCGGGAGACAGTCCTCATTAAATCAACCTACGCAAAAGCAATTGAACCGCGTCAAAGAATCAACGAAATCCCCTGTTATGGCAATCGCCTTGACGTAAATCTCGACCAAGGAAGGAAGCGGGCTTTCACGGTTGAAATTCCAGAAGCAGATCAACTTGAATATGCCAATTTACGCATCGGTGTGAATCGCGCACCCGAGTTCGATAAAGAAATCTCCATGACCGTCAACGGAAAACCGTACGAGGTGCCATTAGAGAAATGCGCTAACCGACTGACGGACAAGGCATACAAATCTTGCAAAATCATCCGCCTTGATCCAACCGACCTGAAAGCACGCAATGTCATCTACATTTCCTTTCCCGACGGGCAACCCGGCAGCATTAGCAATGTCAGCATCCGAGCAGGATTTCTGGTTCCCCAAAGTAAGTTTCGCAAATAAAACAAGTTGCCACAAATCATGAATTAGCTAAACCAGCTCGTTTGTAATTGAACCGCCGCGACCGCCTGCCCTACCCCCTCGGACAATCTCAACAGGCTCAAGATGGCCGCTAAACATCCTCGGTGACGTTCAAAACCATCATCTTTCTTGTTCTACATCCAATCGCATGGACAATGCACCACAACTGAGATTCATATTTTTTCATTGGCAAGTTTAAGCTGTGTGATATCTTAGATGCACTTCTCTAAATGCGTTTCCTCGAATCAACTTTATTTTTGCAGAACAGAAAAACACTATGGGAATTAGAAATGCAATCACCAAATTCTTCCGTTCTTATTCCACTTCCGAATCTTACGTGTTTAATGGAAAAAAGTATGCCAGTTTAGATGACATGCCAGAAGAAGCTCGAACCGCATTCGAGCGTTTGCGTTCAGGATCACCTGAGCTTAAGAATACCGTGACCAAAACGAATTACGAATATAACGGCAAAACGTATAATTCCATCGAGGAAATGCCACAGGAGATTCAAGCCCTGCTAGAAGATAAAGATGAGAATGGCATTCCTGACAGTTTTGAAAACTAAAATATCAACTTGCATTTAATTTAAGTACGCAATTCAACAAAGACTCTATATTTCAGTTGCCTTGACGAGTCAGCAAGATTTACAATATGGCAACTATGATCGTACGCCAAGTCGCAAATGTGAGTTACCTATTCCTCACTTTTTGCTTTATTTCAGCCGCGAGCCTGGCTGATCAACCCAACATCGTCTTAATTCTCGCCGACGATCTTGGCTATGGCGATTGCACGGCTTTTAATCCGCAGTCCAAAATCAAGAAGCCTCACGTGAATGCGCCTGCCAAAGTAGGATTCCGTTTCACGGACGCTCATTCAGCATCCGGCACCGGCACGCCCTCTCGATCCAGATTACCCACTGGAATTGATGATGCGCGACTAGGCATGGCCAACACACTGTTGACCACCGGAATCCCAACAATCCATGACCACGACAACCAACTTGAAGCCCCCAACCTGATCACAGAAATTCAACAGGAACCAGCTCAACGGTTGTCTGAAATTTTTGACGGAAAATCGCTCGACAACTGGAGCCTTGAAAATGGCAAACCTGTCCCTTCCGGTTGGGAGGTGAACAATGGAACCATTCATCGCAAGCGAGGGAAAAAGCGAATTGGCAACATCGTCACGCGCGAGCAATACGGTGATTTCGACCTCTCATTTGAATGGAAAATTGCCAAAGGCGGCAATAGTGGCATCAAGTATCGCGTCCGAAAATATGGTCGCAAAATGCTGGGCTACGAATATCAAATTTTTGATTCCGGAAAGACGGGCCAACCTCCAAGTAAGAAAGACACAGGTTCTATCTACGCTCTTTTCGAACCTCATCCCAATCGAAAAATCAATCCCGCTGGCCAGTTCAATACGAGCCGGATCGTTGCTCGAGGCAACCGAATTGACCATTGGCTAAACGGACAACCAATTGCCTCGGCAACCATTGGAAACGCTGAATGGAAAAAACGAGTCGCTGAAAGTAAATTTAACGATGTGCCTGATTTTGGTCGCAACGCAAAAGGCCGAATCATGCTTACCGATCACGGTGCCGAAGTCTGGTACCGCAATTTAAAAATAAGTTCCCCGCCAGCGCCTGGCGAGTCGAATGCGGCAATGCCAAAATAACCTTTTGGCATCTCCCGCAACTTCATCGATTTGCTCGACTTGATTGCAAATCCATCCCCAATTTTCTACCACGATCACTATCTCATACTTGCCAAAAAGAAAACTGATGTCAGAATCAAATAAGAACCGACGTGACTTTATCAAACAATCCGCGACCGCGGTCGCCTCCATGGCGGCCTTTACCTCGGTAGCTTCGGCAGAGTCTTCGTCGTTGGCCAATGCTAAAATCCGAATCGGCTTCATTGGCCCCGGCGGACGGGGATTCAGAGCTCATGTAAAAACATTGTGCAAACTTCAAGGGGAAGGCCAGCCGATTGAACTAGTCGCAGTCTGTGATGTCTACAATAAGCACCGCGAAAGAGCAGCCAAGTACATCGAGCAGGAAACGGGACAGGCACCGGGGCAGTTCGTTGACTATCTGGAAATGATTGAGAAATCGAACCTGGACGCAGTCTGCATCGGCACGCCAGACCATTGGCATGCTAAACAAGCCATTGATTCACTCGAAAAAGGGCTGAACGTTTATTGCGAAAAACCAATGACCAAGACCGTCGAAGAAGCCATCGACGTGATGAAGACGTGGCAAAAATCGGGCAAGGTCATGCAAGTTGGTGTCCAATCGACGAGCTTGCCATTGTGGGGACAAGTCAACGAAATGTTGCAGGCCGGGAAACTCGGCAAAGTGCTCCAGTACCAGACCGAGTTTTTCCGGAATTCAGCACAAGGACAATGGCGAAGCCAAAAGCTTGAAAAAGAAATGACGCCGGACAACATCGACTGGAAACGATGGCTCGGCGTTGAAGAAGGACTGGCAAAGTACGAGACTTTTGATCGCGAAAAATTCGGACAGTGGCGTCGTTTCTGGGAATACGGTTCAGGAATGTTCACCGACTTGTTTGTGCATCGCACCACGTCAATGTTTAAGGCCACTGGGCTTCGATTCCCGGGACGAGTCGTGGGCGCGGGAGGCATTTTCCTCGAGTACGACGGACGAACCGTTCCTGACGTGGCAACGGTTGTTGCCGATTTCAATGAAGGGGTTCAGGGACTGGTGACCGCGACGATGGCTTGTGCCAACACACCCATTCAACAAACCATCCGAGGGCATCACGGGTCTTTTGTGTTTGGAACAGGCGAGAGTTTTGATGGGTTTGATTACATCCCGGAACGACCTCAAGTCACCCGGAATAGCAAATTGAAACAGGAACGCATTGCAACCCAAAAGGTAGACTCAACCTATACGCATTTCAAGAACTGGATCGACGCGATGGTGGCCGAAGATCCGGCGATGTGTAACAATGATCCGCTGTTGGGAGCAGCGGCCATCACAACCGTGCTTCTCGGCGCGAAAAGCTATCGCACAGGGAAAGCCTATTTCTTCGATGACCAGACACACTCGGTCAAAGAAGCCGATTCAACCTGGGCGACGCGGTGGGAAAAAAAATCCACCGAGCGAGGCAAGCCTAATCATATTGCCGGTTGGAATGCCGGCGACACCGGTAGCGTGCTCGAGGACCCCACCCATATGAAACTCGCTGGACCGTGGGTGGACGGCAAAGATCCCAGTGGAAATTAAAATCACCACGCGAAGCGGCAAACATTTACGATCAGGGAACCCAATGAAACAAATCACGCTAATTATCTTTTTCGTTCTTTTCGTTCTTTGCGTCTTTGCAAGACAGGGCAATGCTGCTGAGCGGCCCGATGTTCCAGCTCAAGCCCGACCAAATCAGGACGCCCCCAATGTCATCTTAATTTACATTGACGATTTGGGATTCGGGGACATTGGTTGTTTTGGATGTGAGGATATCCCGACACCTCATATCGATCGTCTGGCCGCCGAAGGCGTTCAGTGCACGGCGTCTTACATCACCAACCCTCCGTGCTGTCCAAGTCGATGCAGCATGATCATGGGCCAATATGGGCAACGATTCGGTAAGTATGGCATGTCGCGCGGACTGCCCATTCCAGAGGACCGACCCACGCTCGCAAAGTTCCTTTCCGATAACGGCTACGTCACCGGGCAGATCGGCAAATGGGATATCGGAACCAAGTTACAACGCCCCCTCCAAGTGGGATTCACCGAAATCGCAAAAACCCCGCCAAAGAAAAAATACACCAAACAAGAGATTGCCAAGCTGCCGAAAGCGATGCAACAAATCGCTGCAAAAAAGAGTGGGTCAAAGTACTTTTGTGTCAATGAAGCTGGCGAGACCATGTGGTTGACCGATTACGATGGCGACTCGATGACCGATTTTGTGAAACGGCACAAAGAAGAGCCCTTTTTTCTCTACTGGTCGCCTGAAGCAGTCCACTCGCCAAGTGTCGAAGCCCCTGAACGTCTGATGGCACGGACCACCGCCAAGGGTAACCGCCGTAAACTCGCTGGCGCGATCGTCGCGGTCGATGATCAAGTTGGCAAGCTAATCAATGCCCTAAACCAACAGGGCTTGCGTGAGAATACACTGGTGATCTTTACCAGCGACAATGGCGCCAATGGTAGCGAAGGCGGATCCTCCGCTCCCTATACAGGTGGGAAAGGAAACGGAACGCAAAAAGAAGGCTGGGTGCGCGTGCCCACAATCTTTTCCATGCCCGGAACGCTCCCCCAAGGAAAACAGCATGACGGCTTAATCGCCAACTTTGATTTCTACTCCACGATCGCCTCGCTGGTTGGCCAGCCCATCCCCCAACACTGTGATGGAGTGGATCTGTTTCCATACCTCCAAGGTGAACAAACCAGCGATGCACATGAGTATCTACACTGGCTCAACAACGAACCGGGCGACGCGGTTCGTCGTCATTTAATCGCCGTTCGCTGGAAAGATTGGCGACTCTACAAGAAATACGACAAGGATCCGTGGCAATTATTTGATCTCAAATCAGATCCAAGGGAAGAACAGGACGTCGCTGCAAAACATCCGAAAATCGTGAAACAAATGGCCACCAAACATGCGGCTTGGGCTACAACACTGGCGCCGCTCGGTGAAATCCCAGAGATCAAAACGACCGCTCCAAAGTTATCGACAGGCCATGGCTGGGCTTCAGCGAATCAACAGGAGATCAAAGATCAAATAAAACCCAAGAAAGTCGAAATTTCATATTCGATGCTTGGCTATCGGAACACCCTCGTCTTCTACACCTTTGAAAAACAACAGTCGGTTCTGGTAATGAAAATCGACAACCAAGACGAGACCTTTCCTGTCACAAGCGTGGTCTATCAGTTCAACAACAACACCACCAAGGAAGGTTTGAAAAATTGGATCAACAACCAACACTCTGACGCACGTTACCCCGACGTCCCGCAACCGATCCTGACCAAGAAACTTCCCAAAGGATTCTGCAAAATTACGTCCTCCAAACAAATGGGCACGCATGACAATCCCGGCCCCGTCCCCGGAAAGTTCACAGAATACGGGGTGACGTTTTCGGTAAAGGCGCGTGACATCGGCAAAAATATCCAACTTCCCGCGTTCACCGATACGGTGAAAGTTTACGTCCAAGACAAATAGTGGATTAATAAAACAAAAGACGCGCGCTCCACTGAAGACGTCATTAAGAACTTCCCATGACTTGCTCGTTGTTCGGATGGTTGGCGTCTTTCGGTCGGCCGCGCCGACCGAAAGATTCGCCTCAAGTGAATCCGGGCTAGATCGTTATCGGTCGTCAATAGAAAACAACCACCGCGACAACTCGATAGGACCGCAAGGTGCAGATGCCAGCTCGCAACATAATCGCCGGCGCAGCAAATGCAGAACGCAACATGAAACTTGACTGGCAAAAATTACTCTGCACCTCGCGCCATGCAACCCCGTCAAAGGATGCGGTCAAATCCCGAAGTTCGTTTGAAACGGACTATGATCGCGCAATCTACTCGTCTTCGTTTCGGCGGCTTGGAAAAAAGACCCAAGTCCACCCGATGGAAGAGAATGCTCACATTCACAATCGACTGACCCATTCACTCGAAGTCGCTTCGGTTGCCCGGTCGTTTGGAAGACGACTCGGCCAGTTGCTAGAGGAAAAAGGAGAACTTCCAAATTCGATCAATGAGTATGATATCGCTTTTTCGCTGATGGCCGCTTCACTGGCTCATGACATTGGCAATCCACCTTTTGGTCACGCAGGGGAATACGCGATTCGGGAATGGCTTGAGAGTCACTCCCGTGAGTTTTTTCCACCGGATTTTAACGATGAAGGACTTAAAGCAGATGTCTTGATTTTTGAAGGAAATGCCCAAGGGTTTAGACTCGCCTCTCGCAAAGACCTCGGAGAACTTGCCTACCTCCACTTTACCTACTGCTCTCTCGGAACAATGGTGAAGTACCCTTGGACATCAACAGATCCGAGGGCCAAGAATCTCGGCAAGTACAACTTTTTTTCCAGCGAAGAGGAAATAGCAAAAACCATTTTTGCAGAAATGGGCCTTTTTAAGGGTGACGAATTTACCAGGCATCCAATGTCGTTTTTGTCCGAAGCTGCGGATGATATTTGTTACCGCGTCATCGACATTGAAGACGCCGTTGAGATTAACGAAATCTCGCCCAGCGAGGCTCGTGAGCTTTACTTCGGTCTGCTTGGTGACAAAAAAAAGGAATACCACGACAAGGCAAATCTGCCGCAGCTTCGCGCGGAGGTCATCGGCCGCCTGATTGAGGCGTTTTGGGATGTGTTCGTATCGAACTATGACGAGATCATGTCCGGGAATCGCGTTGACGATCTAAAAGCGGGACTCTCTCCGCAAGACTCAGAATGTTTTGCATCGGTCAAGAAAGCAAATACGACCAAGATCTTCACGGCTGAAAAAAAAATTCGCGTTGAGATAGGATCCTATCAAGTCATGGGGAGGATCTTGAAAGCTCTTGGAAAAGCAACCTACGCGTTGTCGGAACATCAAGATCTACACTCGGTGCCGTTCATCGCACAACGCTGTCTCTCACTCGCCTGGAGCCAGGACTATTTGGCGGCAAACGCGAAACAGCCATTCGTGTGGTGGATTCACCATACCCTGGATTTCATCTCTGGAATGACGGATGATCGGGCAATCGAGATTTCAAACTCGATCAATGGATTCAATTAGAGAAAATCCCCACTCTTCATCGAGAAATAAAAATTGACCGGCAGCCTCCTCCAGGCTCACAATTCGAGCCGCTGGCCCTGCCTCAATTGGCTAATCCCGTATTGCGTCCCGCGCCATTGCACGCCACCTCTCTGCCATAACAAAAATAATGCACGGGAAAAAATAATCCACAACAGAGCTAAACCGACGGGAAACAAAAAGAAACTCATCCGTGATAACGAAGATTGGCGAGAGAACGTCGACATGATCAACAATGGGAACAACACACTTGCAGCCCAAGCCGCTGCGACCCCTGCCAACGGAAGATAAAAGGTACAAAGAAATCCGAATACAGCCACCGGAAGTATTGCTAACAACCCCATCGCACGGACCACACTGTATTTAGTTAGCCCGGGACTATTCTTCTCCAATCCACCGGCCATCTCAGCCAGATTTTGATACCACTGCAACGAAATTTGATCTCCGGCCCGGACAACCATCGCACGCCCACCGCCACGTTTCATCATTAGCCCCAAACCGACATCGTCGATCGTTTCCATTTTCAACCATTCAAAACCCTCCGTCTGTCTCAAAGCGCTCGCGCGAACCAAGTTCAGAGCACCGACACCTACCGCCAGCGGATCATCCGAATTGGCAACCCTCTTAGCTGAAACAAAAAACATCGAGCTCGTGTAAAATGCGGCGATCGCTATTTCAATTAAAATACCTGCCGGTTTCATCCGGGGAAGTCCCGCCAAATGATCGATATGATTGGCTTGAGCGAATTGCATAATTTCGGTGAGCGCATTCGATTCAAAACCAACGTCCGCGTCGGTATACAACAACCAGTCACCGGTGGCCTGTTCCGTCGCCACGTGCAATGCATGAACCTTGCCCAGCCAGCCATCGGGTAAGGTGTCAATGTGAATCGCGGTGATCCGCTGATTCTGTTTGGCCAGGCGGTCAATGATCTCACCCGTCTGGTCCGTCGAACGATCGTTGATAAAAATCAACTGCAGATTTGGGTAGGTTTGATTCAACAGGCTCGTTGCGGTCGATTCAATACTCGTCGCCTCGTTACAGGCTGGAACCAAAACAGACAACTCGGGCAAGACATCTGACTGGTTCTCTCCCACTGCTACCCCCGTGGGAATTTCGCCATACTGCCTGGAATGCCACCAGGCCCGCACCCAACTGAGACACCAAATGACTACCGTTAGAATACCGATCGCTCGTAAAATAACCGTCCACTCGTACATGCGTTTTCTCTATGAAGAATAATCTACCGGTTCCGCAATGAACTCAATGAAATTGTTAATTGATGAACGCAATAGCCGCAACCGGGGCGCAGCATTGGGGAGCAGAACTGGAAGAAATCGGGAAAAATAGATTATCTGTTACCTTCCGATCCCCAGTTATGACTGAAGTGGTACGACAGCCCACAACCCAACAGCGGTTCAAAATGAGCACTGGCGATTGCGATGGAAACAGTTAAACTGAAATCCGGCAATGACTGAAATCCGGCAATGACTGAAATCCGGCAATGACTGAACTTCAGTAATCCTCGCTGTATTACGATTGTAAAATCTAACAGTCGTCGACGTATCAGACTCCAGCGTCCACTGGTGACAGTGATACACGCGTCAATTGAGTTCACCAGCATCGCTTCTACCACTTAATGGTCGACTATCATTAATGGGCCATTCTTCACTCCTACCCTTCCCACTATTATGAAAACCTGCCTCACCATACTAGTTCAACTTGTCATCGGGCTCTCCTTTGGATTGTCCGCAACCCAAGCGACTGCCGATGAGGTCCGTGTCATCGCCCCGGGTTCCGAGCCGATAATCTCCGGCAAGGAAGTCGATTGGATTTACGGTGACTATCTACTGAAGAACGAACATATTTCATTGACAATCGCGGCGGCCCTGTCTACTCGGGACGCTAACATGACCGTCCGTAGCATTGGCGGTTCCATTCTGGATCTTACACTCAATGAACCATCGAATGATCAACTCAGCGCATACACGCCGACCGCAGGACGATATTTATTCCATGATCCTTCCCTGGTAAAAGTCGGGAGGGAGGGTGACACCATCTTTTGGCAATGTCGATCGTCCAAGACAGTTGCCAAAGATGGCACTGCCGCCATTGTTGAATACCGGCTAAAGGATGGAAACTCTTTTGTTGAATCCACTGTGACTATCGACGGGGATGCCGCAAAGGATGTCAAAGCGTTCGATGGTGTTCGCGCCGATGGATGGTTCGTGTTTGAGCAGTCTGGCAGCCTTGCCTATTGTGAGGATTCGTTTTTTCGACAAACGATTGGATTCCAAATCCCGCTTGTGAAGCAACGACCGCAGCAACCACCGAACTGGAAAAAGGGACGGCCTAACCAATTGCAATATTCGGACGACCATGTCGAGCGAACCGATAGCGGGCTGAAATGGACGGTCCGTCTTTATCCGGCGACCAGCCCAGCCGACCTCCGGGCGATCGTTGAACAACCGGACATCTCACCCACCATGCACCAATTCGTAGTCAGTCCTGAGACGCGGCCCGCTGAAGGAGTGGCTGCCGTCTTTCGCGCCAAAGTTATTGTGCGACCGGTTAACGGCAACGAGGATGACGATCAGGAGTCATTTACTTTGCAGACAAATGATCAGGGAGTCGCCCACTCCAGGCTCGTACCCGGCGAATATATTGCGAAAGCATCTGCCATGGGATACCAAAGCACGGAGGTTACTTTCCGATCCGGTAAAGATAACAAAACTGTGGAAAACGAAACTGTAACGTTACCCTTAACAGATGTCAGTGGCTTTGCAGCGGAAGTCAGAGATGGTCAAGGCAAGCTTATTCCCGTCAAAGCCACCATTTATGCGGCAGCTGGAAAACACCCTAACTTTGGTCTGAGCAGCACCAGGACTTTCGTGGAAAACCTCGTCTACTCGGTACATGGCCGAATGTATTGTCCGCTCGAACCGGGCAAGTATGAGATCTATTTTAGCCGTGGTCCAGAATACAACAGTGTTCGAAAAGAAGTTGAGATTATCGCCAAGGAGATGCAGCAGCTCACGGTGCAGCTGGATCGAGTTGTCGATACGACAGGTTGGGTCAGCAACGACCTGCATAGCCACAGTAGCCCTTCAGGCGACAACACATCCGACCAATATGGCCGCGTCGAAAATTTGCTGTGCGAGAATGTGGAGTTTGCACCCTGTACCGAACACAATCGAATCGACAGTTATACGCCGCACCTGCAGCAGATGAACCTGGAACACTTATTGGCGACCTGCACCGGAATTGAATTAACGGGCTCGCCATTACCGGTTAACCACCAGAATTCATTCCCGCTTATCTGGAGACCTAACACTCAAAATGGAGGGGGCCCCAGAATCTCCTACAATCCACTCGTGCAAATTGAGCGACTCGCGATGTGGGATAACCAATCTGAAAAACTGGTTCAAATGAACCACCCTAACCTGCACCAGATATACGGCGACCTCGATACCGATGGCGTGCCCGACGAAGGATTCCGTGGGATGCTAAAATGGACGGACATCATTGAAGTCCATCCTTTAGAAACCATTTTTCAAGACATTCCCAACAACCCACCGAGTACGCGTCGGATGCGGATTCCCATGTTTCAATGGCTCCAGCTACTCAACCAAGGCTACCGCATCCCCGGCGTCATCAACACCGACTCGCACTACAACCACCACGGTAGTGGATGGCGCAGAAACTGGTTCGCTTCCAGCACCGACGACCCCGCAAAAATTTCTAGCGACGAAATGGTGCAACAGGCCAAAGCCGGCCATATCATCATGTCGACCGGCCCCTTCCTTTCGGTTACAGGACAATCTAACTCAAGCCCCGGCTTAGCGATTCCAGGAGATTCTCTGGTTGCGACCGATGGCAAAGTGACGTTAAAAGTAACCGTTCAGTGCCCCAACTGGTTGGATGTCAATCGCGTGCAAGTCTTCATCAACGGACAACCAAGCGAAAAACATAACTACACGCGCAGGGATTCGCCCGAATTGTTTGGTAAAATTGACGCAGTGCGAAAATTCGATTCGTCATTCGATCTGTCGATCGACCGTGACGCACATCTAATCGTTGCCACGATCGGCGAAGGCATGACCATGGAAAAGGTCATGGGAACGCGTTACGGCAAGCGTCCGCCAATTGCCGTAAGCAATCCAATCTATGTAGATTTTGATGGAAACGGATTCCAACACAACAGTGACGAACTGGGTCTGCCACTTCCCAATGCCGAACCAGCCAAGCAATAAAATTCTTGCCGAAAGAAAATATGAACCGTAGAACATTGCGAATTGGTTTGTTCCTCGGGTGGTTTGCACTATGCCATGCAATCCTTGCCCAAGATAAAGAACCTGCACTTCCCAAAGGTTACCTGGAGGTCGGATCCGACAAAGAGGCTGCCTTGCAGAAACTGTGCGAGGCGACGGCGGAGACTGGTCTGTTTTCTGGTGCCGTGCTCGTCGCCGACAAGGGTCAGGTAATCTTCAAGCAAGCCTTTGGGATGGCAAATCACGAATGGAGCATCCCCAATACCACCGATACTAAATTCCGAATTGCCTCGGTCAGTAAACAGTTCTGCAGTATGCTCGTGATGCAATTGGTGCAAGAAGGCAAAGTAAAACTCGATGACACGATCAGTAAGCACTTGCCTTATTACCGCGAGGACACCGGAGGAAAAATCACGCTGCATCACTTAATGTCGCATCAATCCGGCATCAAAGATTTCACATCCAGCTATGACTATCGAGGAACAATTTCACGGCTATCTTTCCCTCCGGATGAGTTCATTAAACTTCACTGCAGCGGAGATCTCGCCCATGAACCGGGAACCATTTACAGCTACTGCAATGCTGGCTATTGCATTCTGGGAAGAATCATCGAAAAGGTGACGCGAAAGAGTTTTCAGCAAAATCTCCAAGAGCGAATCTTTGATCCGCTAGGAATGCAGAACAGTGGCTTCGATCTTAATCAAACCGTCCTCCAGCAGCGGGCCAGCGGATACACTTACGGTCCATTCGGACTTGAAAACGCAACCTACATCAATATGGGATCAACACCAGGAGCATCCGGAGCATTGTATTCGACCGTAGAAGACATGTTCCTTTGGGATCGTGCTTTGTATACCGACCAGCTATTGGAAAAGAAGTATCGCGATTTGATGTTCACTCCCAACCGAGACGTGCCGGAAGTGAAAGCCGCCGGCGGCAGACCTCAGAGTAATTATGGATATGGCTGGCAAATTTATGCCCGCAACCATCCAGTAACGAAACGGCGCACCAAAATCATCAACCACGGCGGCGCGATCAATGGATTTCGAGCCATGGAAAATCGGCTCGTGAATGACGATGCCTTTGTCATCGTACTGTGCAATCAAGGTGACATGATAGGATCAGCAGACGTTTGGAATACGGTAACACGACTTAGTGGCGAATTAATCCATGTCGTCACCGATCAGCCCTACCGGATGCCTGGAAAGCCTCGTGTTACTCAACAACAACGCATGTATCAAATGGTAAAAAATGAGGGCGTCGAAGCGGCAATCAAGTGGTTTAAATCTAAAGGGAAGCCTGCTGGATGGGGTGGAGCTAACGCAACCGTGGCAACACGGCTCGCCATGGATGGACTTACCGACGATGCGATTCGCCTCATGGAATTTGACCTTGAAATGACACCGGGGAAAGTCTGGTTAATAAGAAAAACTGCACTGATGTGTTTAAACAATGGTCGACCAAAAAAAGCGATCATTTACGCTAACCAAGGTCTCGAATTCAAACCAGAAGATGAATCCTTAAAAAACATTAAAATCGAGGCGGAGCAGGATTTAAAAAATTAAACCCACTCAACCGCTGACCACTTGTAGCTCTGACCTGCGATCGAGCCAATCTCAGCATTGAAAATCAATGCTGAATGACTTCTCGATTAAAATCATCACGGTTTGCTACGACTTGATTCCGCAGCTGTTAGAATCGATCCCATTAAAGTAACATTCGTTCCTGAAGTAGGCTCTGAGGCCGGACCTCCAGATGATTGGCATCCGTAATCTCCCGAAAGAAAACACAACCATGAATTTCATGCACCCTAAAAAGTTCAGCCTGGTCGCTATTGTTACGTTGGCAATATTTAGCGTCAGCCCAGTCATCGGAGAAGAACCGCTAAAAATCTTCATTCTTGCGGGTCAGTCAAATACGGTTGGGCACGCGCGAGCTCATACCATTGCAACGCTGTTCCCATCGAGTGATTCCCGCGATCAAGACCTCGTACAAATGGTGTTTGACAGCACCAGCGGAGTTTCAAATAAAACTCTGGAAGACCAACTGACACTCAGTAAACAAATTGATGAACTAACCGGCGGAATCTCTAACGATAAAATCAAAAAGATGGCAGATGGTGCTGAGAAAACAGCACTCCAGGCCAAGGTAGATAAATTAAAAGCAGCCCACGAAGCCTATAAGAAAAAAGTCAGTGCTGCCTGCGCGACGTCCGATCGTGTTTATATCAATTCAATCGCAGATCGAAATCAGAAATCAGGAAAACTGGGAATCGGATACGGTGCCGATGATTCTAAAATTGGGCCAGAGTATGGATTCGGTTTATCAATCGCAGAAAAGGTCGACGGTCCAATTCTGCTTATCAAAACCTCATGGGGCGGAAAGTCGCTGAACTACAATTTTCGCCCACCCTCGCTGCCTGACTTTAAGACCACTCCTGAATACGCTGAGGCAAAGACCAAGGCAAGTGAGAATCTGAAACGATACGAGGCCGCCGTCAAGTCGTTCCCGCAGGACCAGGAGAAGTACAAAGCCGACCTGACTGCCTATGAGGAGCAACTGAAAACCGCCGACGAGAAGGCACGCAAGAAGCTGCGCGAACCTCGTGAGCCGCGCGAACCACGCAAACCCAAACCATTCAACATGGACGAGGCCGGCCTCAACTACCGAATGATGAACTCGGCAATTCAAGACGTACTTGCAAATCTCAAAGACAATCATCCTGAGTACGACGCTGATGCGGGTTACAAGATCGCTGGTTTGGTTTGGTTCCAGGGATATAACGATCAGTTTTCACCCGAGTTTCGAGACAATTATAAAACCAACATGATCTCTTTCATCCAGGACATCCGCAAAGAATACAACGAGCCGAACATGCCGGTTGTGATTGGTGTTCTCGGAACCGGGGTAACCGCTGAAAAGGTCGCCGAGAATCTAGTCTCCGTCGGCCAAAGAGAAGCGGCCAAAGCTCCCGAGTTTAAAGACAATGTCGCTGCAGTTGAAAGCTACACCGAGTACTCTCACTACTCCGACAACGTCTTTAAGAAAGGCTGGCCGGAGCACTACCATGAATGGGACACCGTCGGCAGCGACCGCCCCTATCACTATCTCGGAAGCGGTGCGTTTTTCGTTCGCCTTGGAGATGCGTTCGCAGATTCTATGGCTGAGCTGATGGCAAAGCAAAGTAATTAATGATCGTGTGATGGCTACCACTCGCCACTGCCTATTCCATCATCGGAACGGACGGGCGCGAATCAAAGCCCATTGGATAAACGATTATTCGTAGTCGCCAACAAAACTGTGCTAGTAACTTATGGCTGCGGCCTCATTTCATATATACTCAGATTGCTAGTTTTCACAAACTTTTTTTAAGTCTACCCCGATTGGAAAAATTGATGATTCAAGTGACCTCATTAAAAACACTCCTCCTCTTTTCGTCTTTTGCAATTTTTTGTTCGTCGACAAACGCAATCGCTGCCCAGCAGCTGCCCGATCCCGATGGCAAACCTGCTGATATGAGTAAACCGGTTCAGGTCTACATCCTGCTGGGGCAATCCAACATGCTCGGTGCCGGGAAAATCAAGGGTGGCGATGGATCGCTGGAACATGCGGTCAAGGAAAAAAACTTATACCCCTACCTAGTAGATGACTCCGGCAACTGGACTCAACGACAAGACGTCCGCAACGTCCGCGTCATGGGAAGTGGTGACGGTGGATCACGCGAATTCAACAACGAGTGGATGACCATCAAGGGCGGGAAAATTGGCCCGGAATTCGGTATCGGGCATCACGTCGGAGAAGCGACCGACGCTCCCGTGATGATTCTCAAAAGCTGTATTGGCAACCGCGCACTCGGTTGGGACCTGTTGCCACCGGGCAGCGAAGGCTTCGAATTCACGGATGCCAAAGGTGTCACCTGGGTCCACCCTGCTTACAAAGGGTCTCCTGAAAAATGGAAAAAAGGTGAGGAGCCCAAAAAGATCGGCTGGTATGCAGGCATGCAATACGATGGCGACATCGCGCGCGCCAAAAAAGTCTTAGAAGACCTCAACAAGTACTATCCCGATGCAAAAGGATACGAAGTCGCTGGATTTTTCTGGTGGCAGGGAGATCGCGACAGTCGAAGCGCAGCGCTATCTGATCGCTACGAACAAAACTTGGTTCAACTTATCAAAACACTTCGCAAGGACTTTGATGCACCCAACGCAGAATTCGTCTGCGCATCGCTTGGACAGACCGAGCAAGGTGCCACCGACGGTGGAGGAAAAATCCTCAATGCTATGCAAGCCGTAGACGGCAAGTCTGGGAAATACCCCGATTTCAAAGGGAACGTTTCCTCCGTTTATACTCATCCGCTTTCCAAAGGTGGCAGCTCAGGCGGCCACTACAGCGGTAATTCCGAGACCTACATGAACGTGGGCGAGGCCATGGGCAAGGCCATGGTTGACTTGCAAAAATAACTGATAACCAAGGCCACCAAAGTGCCGTTTCTGGTTCTGGATTTCATCGATTAGCGTGAGGTTCTTTAAGACTTGGAACGGCGCGGCCGAGGGGTTGGCGTTTGTATTAAACACCGAGTTGCGTTAATTCCCGAAAAGATCGGGCCAGGTAGAAATGTCTCCGACTTCTTCCCCGTAAAGTTCATCTAGGAAGCGTCGAGACATTCATCCAGCGTGGGTGGCTTTTCGAATCACTCCATCACATCGGTCGATATTTCATCGTCAAAAACGCTGGTTTTTTTACCTGAGTATTTAACATCGACGACATCGCTTCGTCCGTCATGCTCACCACCGGTCACACTTCGTGTCACGCGATAGACGTCGCAGCCGTCTTGATGATCGACAAATTCAAACTCGTACGCCGTTAGCACGTTTCGACCAACATCGTTGTAGGAACACGAATTCCCATCCAGTCCGCCGGTCACTTTGGAACTGGGAGGGTAACCCAAACTCCCTTTAAAGCCTTTACTGCCCGCGATGTCGTAGGAGAATCTCACCCGATGGATCGCCTCCGACTTGACCGGCGCTACTGGGCTTCCGCTGACCACGACCGGTGCCTGATTTGTTTGAGGACAGCCAAGCAATGAGAACAAGGAAACAATCAAAACTAAAAACCCAAAAAAGATGCATTTCATCAACAACCTCGGAGGTTAAATTTAAGATAGCTGTCAGCTATTAAATCGGCATTGGTGTTCTATAAAGAGTTGATCCGAAACTGAAGCCAATGTCACGCGGATGCACCGACATGATTTATCTATTCGATGTTTTCGAGAAATTATTGGCAATATTTTATTTTAAAAATCATATTCGGGCAATAATTAAACCCAGCACAGCGATGCTCAGCGGCAGGCCAGCCCTGTCCTGCCCAACTCGATCTTCAACTGCTGCGGCAGCAACGAGTTAGGTATCGATGGAACTGCATCCTCTTGGTTTGATGTCGTTCGCATTCTAAGTTAGGCTTGATCTTGGTCGCCAAAATGCCCTCGTTCACAAGCGCGTGGGACTAGCAACTTGGGCCGCGCTGCTGAAGCGATCATTAAAAAAACAGAAATCAACTCTTGGAAACGATTTCGAGAATCGGGACTGCAATCGCCCGCTGGTAAATTTCCACCGCGACGACTTTCCTGCCTCGGCATGAATGAATAGAAATGAAAACAATTTATCTCCTCCTGATTCTCAATCTTGTTAGTCTCTCAATTGACGCACAAGAAACCTTCACTCCTTATTCCGCACCTGCTGAGGTGCCGAAGACTGCAACTGAGTTGTGGCAGGATTATGACGCTCAAAAAGAGTCTCTCGACATTCAGGTCATCAAAGAATGGAAGGCAGAAGGAGTCGTTACCCAGTACGTGACTTTTAAAGTCGGCACCTTCAAGGGAACCGAAGCGCGAATTGCAGCTTATTACTCCTATCCCGATAACGGCAAACGGAACGCGGCATTTGTGTGGAGCCACGGCGGAGGTCAGCGGGCCGAACGTGGACGGGGCGTTTATTTTGCAAAACAGGGATTCGCAACGGTCGACATCAATTGGCTTGGCCGGCCAATGGAAGAAGACATTTCAATCAATACGGATTGGGGAAATGTCGATCCTTCCCAAGGGCCGCGGTTCTATTCGAAAGCACTCCGCGCAGGGTGGAAACGAAACCTTCTACCCGATGATTACTCGATCGACCCAGTGCCGAGTCCGCGCAACGCAAATTGGTTCCTCCTAACGGTCGCTGCAAGACGAGCCATTACATTTCTCGAACAACAACCGGAGGTCGCCCCGAACCGCATTGGTTTTACCGGATTTTCAATGGGAGGAATGATCACGGCACTTACCGCAATCGACCAAAGGCTTAAGGCAGTCGCCCCATTTGTAGGTGGAACTGGATTTAAATACGTTGATTTCCCAGGCGGAATCCAAGGCAGCAGTCTCAAACCTCATTTCCAAAATTTAGAACTCTATAAAAATACCATTGACGCCAGTGCCTACTGGCCGTCTGTCAAATGCCCGGTCATGTTTATTAGCTCCTCGAATGACTTCCATTCTACTTTTGAGCGAATCTACAAGTCGATGGATTTACTCAAACACCCAAACTGGCGAGTCACGACCAACGTCCACTTCAACCATGGCCCCGGCCCAGAGCAGTGGGTCATGCTCAATCTCTGGTTTGATCAATACCTTAAGGGTATTGATCAGAAAATCCCAGCGACTCCTGCCTCTAACTTAACGCTCAACACGTCTTCCTTCATTCCCTCCGCCACATTTACTGTGACCCCAAGTGATCAGGACAGGCTTGTTAATACAGAAATTTATTACAGCTATGACCCCAATTCCAGAACCCGTTTCTGGACTCGAGCAAACGAAAAGTCGGCGAAGGGAATTTGGTCTACTCAGGTTCCCCTCCCCGCTGACCTGCCAATCTATTTCTTCGCAATCTGTCGCTACCAACTGGATAAACCACAAGCACTCGAGCGAGGCGAAACTAACACCTTCGCCCTCAATTCAGAGGAACAATCTTTCATACCAGAATCCATTAACCTAAGTGCACTCGTGAGTTTAGCCGACCCCAACTTGATTTTTGAAGACTTTAGCAACGGCTCTCGAGATTGGTCGAGTCGCGACCAAAGAAGCATCAAGACCTACAAATTTCAAAACCCTAAACTTGATCGATCTCACATTAAAAAATTGGCAATTGAAATCGATCCACAGGGAAAACAGCTAGCGCTTCGTTTGAACATCAGTAGTCAATTCCTGAGTCGTGAAAACAACCTTGGCAATTTTTCATACACCACCCGTATTACTGGTGACCAACCTAGGGAACTCGTCATCGCTGCCGCAGATTTTAAAAATACGGATAAGAAAAAACTGGAATGGTCAAAGATTGCGACTTTTGAAGTGACCCTCATCGACGAAAAAACTCGTGGCAAAATCGACCTCACATCTCCCCAGGGACATGCGATACTAAAGCAAATCCGCTTGATCGATTAGTTACTCTCTCTCCGAAATCTGGAAAGCTCTCATGACAGCTAAACTTTGGTTGGTACTTTTATCAACAACCGTGATCGCATTTTCGCTCTCGCAACTGCAAGCCAATGAATTGTCTACGAAACGAGTGCAACCAAATATTATCTTAATCATGGCGGACGACATCGCCTACGATAACATTGGTTGCTATGGCAGTACACATTTTAAAACGCCCTGCCTCGACGCGCTGGCTAAAACTGGCGTCAAGTTTAATTTCTGCTACTCCGAACCCGTTTGCACTTCGAGTCGTGTCAAAATCATGACAGGGCGGGACAACATTCGGAACTACACGGTTTTTGGAAAACTTGACCCCAAAGAACAGACCTTCGGCACGATGATGCAGGATGCTGGGTACGACACAGCGATCGCTGGAAAGTGGCAGCTTCACGGGAACAACGGTGCGCTCGCTCCCGACTGCGGTTTTGATTCTTTCTGTCTTTGGAACTACCCCGGAACAGAACGCCCTCGATATTGGAACCCGAGTCTTCTTCGCGATGGTAAACAAGTACCGATTGATGAAAACTCTTACGGCCCAAAAATATGCACGGACTTTCTCATCGAGTTTATTGAGCAAGAAAGGGACAAACCTTTTTTCGCCTACTATCCGATGCTCTCAGTACACTCACCGTTTCTCCCAACGCCTGACAGTAAAAACCGAAACCACAAAAACGCCGCAGACAATTACCGGGACATGGTCAGTTATATGGACAAATGCGTTCAAAGACTGGTCAACACCCTCGATAAAAATGGTCTACGGAACAACACCATTGTTATCTTTACAACCGACAATGGAACGCACACCAACTTGAGCTATCCTTACAACGGTGAAATTCGAAAAGGAGAAAAAGCGTACCCAACCGATGGCGGATGTCACGCACCTTTGATCATCAATTGCCCGGGAACCGTTACCGCTGGCTTCGAAACGAATGATCTAGTTGATTTCTCCGACTTCATGCCTACACTCGCCGAGATTGGAAATGCGAAACTCCCCGAGGTGACACTCGATGGACAAAGCTTCTGGCCACAATGTACAGGCAAACCGGGTAATCCAAGAGGATGGGTTTTCCAATACTACTACCCAAAGAAAAAGGACGCTGCCACACAGCACGGCGCGGGAAAGCCGTTTATCATTTGGGCGCAAGATCAAAAATTCAAGCTCTACTCGCACGGTAAATTTATCGCGGTCGATGATCGACACGAGACCAATAATATCGCGACCGGCACAGGCTCCCCCACCGCCGAAGCCGCGCGAATCAAACTTCAGGCGGCAATCAACAGCATGCCTAAAACCAATAAAAACATTATGGCGAAGTAATTCAAAAATCGGAGAATTAACCACCTTCGATATCGTTGTTGGCTTGACACCAGAAGACGGACGACGAGGATCGTAATTTCATGCAAACAACTATTTAAATGGATGTCCTTAATTACGTTTTGTTGCGTGTTTATATTTGAACCGAGCGTTTTGGGAATACAGAAAGAAAAGAAAGAACAATGCAAAAACATCTTTACTCGCTGCTGATCTTTTTAACCTTCCTGTTCCTTCCTTTGGATTTCCTGTTCGCACAATGGACGCCAGTCAAACTGCCAAATGAGCATCCGGAGGTATTTGCCTTAGCCGTCCACAATAAGAATGAATTGGTAATCGGAACTGGCGGCTTACCCAATTCCAGTACAAACGCGATGGGTATCCTTTGGTCAAATGACCACGGCGACAGCATAACGCAACGCAGTACAGGACTCCTAAATACCAGATTCGACCGCTTGTTCCGATCGATTATCAGCATCGACGGATGGCTTGTTGCCGGAAGTGCAGACGGGGTTTATTTTTCAAACGACAGTGGCAAGAGTTGGGAGAAAAGATCAAACGGACTTCCGGTTGTTCGGCAAACATCCAAGAAAAGTTCAAACGGCTTAACCTCGCTCGGGGAGGCTATCTTTTGTGGGACGCCAGCCGGCGTTTTCAAAACAACCGACCAGGGGAAAACATGGGGCAATTCCAGCAGTGGATTATCCAACCCCGATGTACGCGCTTTGACATGTTTGGAAAACACACTCGTTGCTTCAACCGATGGTGCTGGGATCTACACTTCCTCAGATGGAGGTGACCATTGGACTGAAGCCAACAATGGAATCCCAGCCAACGTTCATTCTCGAGCCATCATCGCCAATGATGAAGCCATCTTTGCCGGTACAAATCGTGGTACCTATCGAAGTACCGATCTAGGGAAGACCTGGAGCGCAACTTTAGGCTCAGCAAACGCACGTTCTTTCGCCATCGGAAATGGCCTCGTTGCTGTTGGCGCGTTCCGTGGAAGCGGATCGGTCTACATCAGTTCCGATAATGGAGACCGCTGGTTCGACGTTAGCACCAATCTTCCCCGTGGTGGCATTGGGGTTTGGGCAATGGCCATCGATGATCAGTTCATTTACGCTGCGGTCAACCGGCAAGGCTTGTGGCGATTAGCGATCACGGATTTTGAAGCTCTGCAAAAAAAGGGAGGAGCCGTTTTAGCAAAATCCGCTGAAGGACCGTTACCAGAAATTTCTGGCAATCTAGTCATGCAGACGCTCGACGAAAATAAAGATGAAAAGTTGTCAACGACAGAATTAAAC
This sequence comes from Mariniblastus sp., assembly GCA_028823415.1. GTDB lineage: Bacteria > Planctomycetota > Planctomycetia > Pirellulales > Pirellulaceae > Mariniblastus. The sequence goes on along the minus strand of JAPKBL010000005.1, from coordinate 16,792 downwards.
CAAGCTTCGCTCGCCCTTGCGTCCCTCGATAAAAATCAAGATGGCCAACTAACTCCATCAGAAATGGGACTTAATTCAACGCGACCGACACCGGGAGGAGGAATGAACGGTGGACGCTCGGGAATGGCGTCGGGAGTTCTTTCTCGCCTGAAATCGATGGACACCAACGGAGACGGGATCCTAACCAAAGATGAAATCCCGGGCATGATGCAGCGGATTATCGATCGCGCCGACACCAACCTTGATGGAGCACTCGACAATCAAGAAATTGAAGCCTTCACCCAGCAACTGCGTCCGGGAGGAGGAACCTAAAAGAGTGGATCAGCCATTTCAGAATTCATCTCATTCCAACGGGAAATAAGTTCTGAAAGAATTTCTGGATGAGCACTTGCAAGATTGGTTTGCTCTGAAATGTCTTTGGATAAATCATAAAGTTCCCATTTCGCGCGACCAGCCTGCAAGCGTTTTCCCATCCTGACAATCTTCCAATCGCCATGTCGCATCGCAGCCTTTCCACCTTGACGCCAAAACAGAGTTTCATGAGGACGACCGCGATCCTCGCCCGTCAAAAAAGGAACGAGATCAACACCTTCCACCTGATTGGGAACAGTAACTCCATCACTATTGGCAACCGCTGTGGCATAAATATCGAATGAGGAAACCGGTTGATGATAAACCTTTCCCGCCGGAATTTTACCTTTCCACTGCACCATGTAGGGCACGCGGATCGCCCCTTCATACATTTGCCCCTTCTCACCACGTAGTGGAAGATTGCTTGAGGTCAGCTCACGGGTCGGTCCGCCGTTATCGCTCAGAAAAAAGACAATCGTATTTTCCTCGAGGCCGGACTTCCGCAGCTGATTCATGACAGCCCCAACGCTGTCATCCATATTGGCCAACATCGCCGCAAATATTCTGCGATGCACATCCTCGATGTGAGCGAATTTCTTCATGTATTTGTCTGCCCCCTGGAGAGGACTGTGAACCGCGTTGTAAGCCAAATAAAGAAAAAATGGCTTATCATCATGGCGGTCAATAAAATCAACAGCCTCGCGAGTAAATGCATCGGTTAGGTATTCAGTTTCAACCACCGGCTGGCCACCGCGAACGATCGGATTATTTGCATCGTAGTCCGGTTCATTACTTTTCATGTGAGTGGAATAGATCAATCCCTTTTCACCAACCCAACGGCCTTCACTCCCGTTGGGAAGACTCTTTCGCCGTAGCATGGTGGTCGTCCCCTTCCATGGCGGCGGCACAAAATAATGCCCTTCATGAGTGAACCCAAAAAATTCATCGAAACCATGCCGAAACGGATGATACGCAGCACCTCCACCTTGGTGCCACTTTCCAATCAGACCCGTGGTGTACCCGGCATCTTGCAGCGTCTCCGCGATCGTCACTTCCTTCACAGGCAATCCGATCCCGGGCTCCTCATTACGTGGACCGATTGGATTAAACTCATATCCAAATTTCGTTGGTGTCCGACCGGTCAACAAACCCGCCCGCGATGGACTGCAATTTGGCCCGGCCACATATCCAGCGGTGAAGCGAACGCCACCCTCTGCAATCGCATCGATATGAGGCGTTGGAATTTCCGTATTCCCTTGGCAACCAAGCTCGCCGTACCCGAGATCATCAGCGAAAAACACAATGATGTTCGGACGGCCATCATCGGCTGAAAGACGGGCTCCCAAAGCGACCAATGGCAAGACAGCAAGAACTCCCACAAGAACACAGAACCTCATCAACCGGTCTCCCTAAATGCAACGCAATTTCAATATCAGATGGAAAAGACTTAAGTCAACACAAATCACAGACGGCTAACAAAGCTTTAGCAAGAGCACTCACGATTTGGCCATCCCGTTCGAAAGCAGATTTGATCACACGCCAAGTTTAGATCTCCGAAGGCTACTCCAGTCCAAGGCGATCGGTAATCGATGTCATCAACCACTGATCAGTGTAGGCGCGCCTACAAGAAAAACACTAAAGGCAGTGACCAAGGCCGCAGGGATTTTTGCAAACGGGCTAACTGACTTTGGAATCCCACAAGTAGCTGCACCACTATCTTGAACCCAAAACAGATCATCCGATTTGCGTGCCTGCGACAATTCTAACTCCTATTTCTTTTGTTGCTTTTTCTTGCGCCCAGCAAATGTCCAATCCGCAGAAGGTGTATGCGCTTCCTTCATGTGAGCTTCTATCTGTTTCACGATGTCAGGATGCTCCGCTGCAACGTTTTTCATTTCACCAATATCGCTCGTTAGATCGTAAAGCTCGGGGGTAGAATTTGGGTTCTTACCTACATTATTTCGAACACCTTTCCATTTCCCCAATCGCACCGCCTGCTTTCCACCTCGTTCGTAAAATGCCCAATAAAGATACTCGTGCCGTGGCTGTTCCGCTGTTTTTCCGAGGAGCGCCGGGAGATAGCTGATTCCGTCGATACGAGCCGGAGATTCTACTTGGGCAATTTCAAGACAAGTCGGTAACACATCCCACATCGCAACGGGAATATCCGTCTCCGTTCCAGCTTTAATTTTACCTGGCCACCGCGCGACAAAAGGAACACGAATCCCTCCTTCGTAAAGATCCCGCTTGTGACCCTTCAAGGGGCCATTGGAATTGAAAAACTTGGGGTCGTGGCCACCTTCCATGTGAGGCCCGTTGTCGCTGGTAAACGAAACAATTGTGTTGTCGTCAATTCCCAGCTCCTTGAGTAGCGCCATCAACTCACCAACATGTCGATCCATGCGGGTCACCATCCCGGCAAATGCCGCAATCGGATTCTTTACATCCGGGCCTTTGTACTTACCAATTTTATTGTCGAACTGCGGCCACTTTTTTCGAAACGGTGCATGGTCATCCTCTGGCACGTGCATGGCTGCATGTGGAATCGTAAAAGGAACGTAGGCGAAGAAAGGTCTGTCTTTGTTATCCCGAACAAATTGCAACAGTTGCTCCGAAATTAAATCAGCCGAGTACGTTTTTTCATCCAGCATGACTTTCTTGTCATTGTGCCAGAGATGCGTTGGGTAGAACGTATGCGCCTGTCGCTGACAATTGTAGCCATAGAACGTGTCAAAATGCTCGACCGGATCACTTGCGGATCCGGGGGCACCCAGCCCCCACTTTCCAAACATCCCTGTGGTGTAACCCACTTTTTTTAGCAACCGTGGAAGCGTCACGATATTGGCCGGCATCGGCGCCTGACCCTCGGGCTTAACTTCTCGGTTGCCTCGCACGAATGCGTGACCGGTATGCATCCCGGTCATCAACACACAACGCGTCGGTGCACAAACGGTGGAACCCGCGTAGTAGTTGGTAAACGTCACACCTTCTTTGGCAAGACTATCAATATTGGGAGTCTCGAATTTGGTTTGGCCAAAACAGGATAGGTCGCCGTAACCGAGATCATCCGCCATGATGTAAATAATGTTTGGAAGATCGTCGTCAGCCCAAATCGGTGAACCTAACAACCCAAGCATCAACACCAGAATTATTCTCTTCATTGTCCCCTGCTCCAACCGATTGCAAAAATGCCCATTAGTGAAGCATCTATCATACCTCTTGCTTCCAAGCCCGGCCAACCGTTTTTAAAATTAAAGATAATTCACGTTGCCAAGGCGAGAACTTCGAGAAACCCGACAACACATTCACAACACATTCACAACCATCCGCCTCACATTAGACCTGCCCACAATTCTAGAAATTGAGACCATCGAAATCAGGCCACGCGTTTTTACTTTTGTTTTCGCGGAATAAATGGGAATGCCATTCCCAACAAACAAAAAGCGCCGATGACGAGGTAACCGACTCGGAAGGCCATTGCACTGGGGTGAGGTTCGAATGACGCTAAAAAACCATACGCACAAAAGGCCCCAAGTGGGAAACACATAATGGCAACGATCCATTTCACAGCAAATTATCCAATCACCGATTCGACCGCGAGTTAACAATAGTAAATATACGCACCTAAAACTGATCGCGATATATCTGGAGCTTTCATTTAAGTAATCTGCAGAGGTAGCATGCGGAAATCAACTACACTTGTAGTGAAACTTTGCGTCCCCAAACACTTGTTTTTGCCAGTTAGCTAATTGCGAAAAACATCCTTAGCGGGCAACGGCAATTGAAACATTCCAATGAATCCACGAGTATGGGCCGACTGCGATTTTCTATTCTTTCGTCCAGTATTTAACTTAGGTCCGATCCGCAGAACCGTAATGTTCATCGCAAACTGGACTCGCTCAAAACAACACCTTGGATTTCAGCATGGCATCCCTTCTTTCTGTTTTTATCTTGATAGCAATTGTTACGCTGATCCCTTGCTTTGTTTTGATATTTGTCTGCACCAACAACATCAAATACAGACGACAACAACGCTCCCAGCAAACTACCTCGCATTTTGAAAAGGCTGACCAAACTTCAGACGCAGCATTAGACCCCCTATCTGCGATAAAAAATTCACCTTCCGACACCACCAACCCTTACCAGGCGCCGTCTAATGCGCGCCAACGAAAGCCCAAAACAAGCAGTAGCATTCTGGATATCCAGACCAACGAACCAGAAGGATTCTGCTATCTCTCGCTCCTATCGTTGCTCTTTTTTCCATGGGGATTACTAGTTGCCGCGGACATGATTTTTCTATCACCCATCGGTGAAGCGTTTAAGGCACCTCTAATTTTCAGCAATTCAATCTACACAGACATCTACCGTCCTGCAGCCTTATTTACCTCAATCATCGCAACTCTGCTGGGGGCAGCTTCAACTTATCGCATTCGAGTTGCCCGCGGCAAACTCCGAGGAATGGGGCTCGCTTCTTTCACAACGACGCTCTACCCCGCGATCATAGTCATTTTGATCTTCGTGTACATTTTACTCATCGTGATGGCAAGCATTTAACGCCCAACTTCTTTGGCTCATAAACAGTAAATTCCTTAAATTCGCTTCTTAAGGTCTTGGGCTTGATAGCTCCGAATTCGAATTTCAAGCAGCCATAATGATTCACCGCTACAATGACAGTTGTTTCGAACTACACTGCGCGGCCAACACTTCAGTCGCATTTATTTAAATCGCCCAACAGCGACCAATTGAATCACTTAAGCGCACTCCGATGAAAATTAAACTTGAGGAATCCCAATGATCGATCGGCAGCCAATCTCACTCCGAACCCTTCTCGCGCTGACCCTGCCGCTGGCTCTTTTGCTATTCATCGCGCCCGCCACCCAAGCTGCCGATCCACCGAACGTCGTCGTGATCATGGTTGACGATCTCGGGTATTCCGATATCGGATGTTACGGGGGAGAAATCGACACCCCCAATCTTGACTCGCTGGCATCCAACGGATTGCGGTTTTCCCAGTTCTACAACACCGCGAAATGCCACTCATCACGCGTCTCCCTCTTAACCGGACAGTACTGTATTGCTGCCGGTGATACGAAAATGAATCACGCGGTCACGACCGCCGAAGTACTTGGCGATGCCGGATACTTCACTGCTATGACAGGCAAATGGCATCTCAAACAAGAGCCAACCGATTTCGGATTCGACCGATACTTTGGACACCTCAGCGGCGCCTGCAATTTCTTCAAAGGGGACAATACATTCCGGCTCAACGGCGAACCTTGGACCGTGCCGAAACAAGATTTTTACACGACCGTAGCCGATGTTGATTTCGCGTTAGGGTTCCTCAAAGAAGCACGCGCGACAGATAAACCCTGGTATCTATACGTTGCCTTTAACGCTCCGCACGCACCTCTGCACGCGCTCCCCCAAGACTATGCAAAGTACAAAGGAAAATACGATCAGGGTTGGGATGTCGCTCGAGAGTCGCGGGTACGAAAACAAAAGGCGCTCGGGATTCTTCCTAGTAAGCTGCAGCCAAGCCCTCGTCCCGAACATATTCCCGCTTGGAAAGATCTCGAACCATGGCGACAAAAATATGAAGCTAATCGAATGACAACGTTAGCGGCAATGATTGATCGAGTCGATCAGGAAATCGGCCGCTTGGTCAATGATCTCAAAGCCAACAACGAACTTGACAATACTATGATTCTGTTCGTATCTGATAATGGGGCATGCCCATATGACCGCCGGGCACCGCTGCTCGATGTCGAGCCAACCAACGGAGACATCGGCCTGGCCGATTCAACCGGTTGGTCGTGGGCTCGCAACACTCCATTTCGTTATTACAAACAGAACCAATTCGAAGGCGGCGTCTCCACGCCAGCCATCGTGCACTGGCCCGCCGGATTGAAAACACCCGCAGGTTCGATCACTGACCAACCTGCCCACCTCATCGACGTCATGCCTACCCTCGCGGAAATTACAAAAAGCGAAATCCCCAATCAATGGCCTGATCGCACACTGCGGCCAGTGTCCGGAGTCACACTAACGCCCGCGTTTGAGGGTGAGAAAATTAACCGCGAACAACCAATTCACCTGCTGTTCGCTCAAGACCGAGGACTACGCGACGGCGACTGGAAAATTGTCAGCTTTAAAAGCGAAGCTTGGGAATTATACAATGTCGCCGAAGACCGCACCGAACTGAATGACCTGGCTGCAAAGGAACCCGAACGACTCGCTGCAATGGTCAAAAAGTGGACGCAAATGTCACGCGATGTACTTCATGCTCCCGAACGAACTTACGCGCCCACCGGAAAAGCTCAGCCCGTACACACCAATCGCGAGTGGACAAAATTTGACAAGGAAGCACCCACTGGGAAAACAAAAAAACGAACGAGAGCCGGAGCAAAGCAACCCATTCGAACTCGAAAAAATACCAAACTAGAAATAGAAAAAGGAAGTTTAAATCTTGTCTTCTCGGGAGAAGATCCCGGTATCGCAATGGACCTTCGGCGCAACGCATTGGTTCCGGGGCCCTATCACTTGGCCTTTGAATTAAAAGGGGGCAGCAAAGGCGGGGGCGAGCTCTTCTTTACCACCGATCCGAAAACCATCCTCCCTAAAGGGAATCGTATTCCATTCGAGGTTGTCGCCGACGGAGACTGGCAGAAAATTGATATCCAATTAAAAACCGGCAAGGCGATTCAACAACTGAGACTCGATGTCAGCGAAGGTTCTGGAGAAGCATCCATTCGCCAACTCCGCCTGACCGATGATTCGGGCAAAGTTTTACTCAAGTGGCCAAACCGATAACTTCATTGATAAAAAAATTACTTTCAGTAAATTCCTCTGTCCAGATTGCCCTTGAGCGGGAGTGATAGGCTGTGGTTGATCAATCTCCCAAAAAACGAACCACTTCGAGCGACAACGAGCGTTACGAAGCATTTGTGCGACTCCTGGTAGAACATGAGCCGCGCGTGCGTTCGTTTCTGCGCGGATTGTTGCCGACGTGGCATGAAGTCGAAGAGGTCACTCAGGAGGCGAGCCTGATTGCGTGGCGGAAATTCGATGATTTTGAAGATGGCACATCGTTTGGGGGGTGGTTGCTCACGATCGCTCGGTTTGAGGCGTTGAAGTACCGACGTCGCGTGGCTCGAAGCCCACTGGTCTTTGCCGATGACGTTTGGGATCTGCTGGCGGAAGAGGCCAGTGGAGAGGATGTTCAGCAGATTCGCCAGCGACACCTAGGGGTTTGCTTGGGAAAATTGGCACGTTCGAAACGTGAATTACTGTTGAACGTTCATTCGACCGGTGTGGTCATGCGAGAAGTGGCGCTGCAATCGGGAAAAAGCGAGCAGGCGTTCTACAAGGTTGTCCAGCGTTTACGTGCAGTCGTGCTCGCTTGCGTCACGAAGGCACTTGCGGCGGAGAACGCATAATGTCCCATTCAAATTTAGAGCAACGGATTGGTGCTTGGCTTGATGGTCGAATCAGCGAAGCAGAGTCTGAAACGCTCCAGCAAGAATTACGTGAGTCCACCGAGTCGCGAGCAACTTTTAACAAGTTGGCCCAGCTCGATGCCGTCATTCGCGAGGTGGCTGATACCGAGAGTGTCGGGGCGATTTCGCAAGCCAGCGGGGCAAGTGTCTCGATCGGGAAGCCCTCGACGGCTCGCTATTTCAAGACGTCTCTGGCGCTCGCTTTGGGGGTCATCGTCGCGTTGTCGGTGACTCTATACATCCGGCATGTCAACAGCAACCGCAGCATCGCACGGGTTAATGGCCTGAACGGATCGCTGATTTGGATCGGTAACGGTGGCCAGATTGTTCAAGATTCTGATTCACCGCAAACTGCGACACGTTGGTCGAATGTGTTGAGCAAGGAAGCGGAGTTGCCGGGCGGAACGATTGAAGGGACGGCACCCGAATCTTGGTTCGAGTTGGAGTTCCATGACGGCTCGACAGCCATGATTTTCGGTGATTCGATACTTACGTTTTCCGATCAGGGGCAGAAGGAGTTGCGTCTAAAACAGGGCCGATTCTCCGCCAATGTGGTGCCTCAGCCTGAGGGCGAGCCGATGTTGATCCACACACCAGCAGCCGACCTTACGGTTGTCGGAACGCAGTTTGATTTGGAAGCAGGGCCCGATTCGACGAGGCTTTATGTCCGAGAAGGGAAAGTCCAAATCGGTCGGATGAGTGACGGCAAGACGGTTGCCGTGTCGGCAGGCTATCGCGTCGTCGCCGCCCCGGGCAGCGACATGACGCCGCAGTTCGTCGCTCCTGACCGGACGTGGGCGCAAACGCCAGTTTGGGAGAACATCTCACTCGCCGGTGATTCGAACTCGATTGCCACACAAGAGACCCGTGATTACGACGGCACACGCAACCTTTTGTTATCGGAAACGCCCACACGTTTGCCGGCGCAAGATACTGGGTACACCATTCGCAGCGGCGACAAATTCGAGATCCGCTACGTTTGGCTGGGGGACAAATGGTGGACGGCCCAAGACCAACTCGCCATTAAATTGTTCACGACCGACAACGACCTGATCAGCGGCACGCGAACCACTTTCGCCACGATGCTTTCGGGAACCTCAACTACCCCCACCGCATACGAAGCGGGTGCGGGCAGTGCGACTACCACGGCGACGGAAGCCAAGAAGAGACTGTTCATCGCGATCGATACACACGACGGGGGAGGAGAACTCGTCGGAGTCGCTCATTTGGACAACTTCGAGTTGCAAGTGACGCACTTTCCGGAACCGGGGTTGCCTCGTCTGGACGACTTTCAATTGCAGGGGACACCCTTTCCCGACTCTACCCCCCTACCTACCGCCGAGATCATCATTGGGAAAAGTGTCCGTAACGGGGATTTCAATGGTAACTAAGGATCGTGGGATAGGCGAAAATGATTTGTCCAGATGCGCCGCCGATGGGAGTAACAGTACAGATGAATGATCATCCAACGCAAAGGAACCTGCCATGACTCACCCGAGTCGATCCTACCCGAATTTGTTTTCGTATTTCCTGCTGACAGCAACCTTCCTGACAGTTGCGCTAGTGGCCTTTGAGCCGGTAGCGTTCGGGCAAGCGGGAAAAGGCGCGTCTTCGGATGACTGGTTTATCAAGTCGGCTAAGGACAGGAACGAAAAGCTTCAGACGGGAATCAAGGGTGGTGAAAAACGCGATATTATTCCCTCGCTGCCAGGTATGCCGATTCCACAGTCCGAGCGGCTCAAACCACCTTCGCCTGACTATCTGTTGGGGAAGGTGAAGTGGGGCAGTGGTGCGATCATCGGCAAGGAGCTGACCGAGGATTGGAATCTGGCTCCCAATGATATGCTGGAGTTTCATAGGCGGGCGCGCAGCGAGGGCTTTAAGTATATGCCCACCCAGACGTCGCTCGCCGAGTTTAGCTACGACCCGGCGCTCATGCCGGCGATCCTACTAGGCGGCGTTCGTGAGGTGAAGTTCACCCCGACGGTGATTAACAAATTGCGACAATATGTGCTTGATGGCGGGATGATTGTCTGTGACTCGGTGTATGGTTCTCCTTGGTTTTATGAATCGTCGCTGAAGGTGTTTGATGACATGTTCCCCGAATCGCGATTCCGAGTCTTGCCACCTGATCATCCTCTCTATCACATTGCCACTGATATTGAAGAGGTTACTTATCGCAGCGGTGGCGAGGGAGAGAAAGGCAAGCCGTTTTTCGAAGGTCTCTATATTGGCAGTCGGATTGGTGTGCTGGTGTCCAAGTACGGTCTTGGTTGCGGCATGGCTGGCGAGATGAAAGTCTTTGATCAGCTGGAGAAGAAGGGGCTTAATCCGAAGGCATATAGCGAGCAGAGCGCTCGTCAGATTGGCGAAAACCTCGCACCGTACATCGTCGGTTACGGACGCGTGGGCGAAGCGGAAGGCAAGGCGGAGTTATTCGGTGCGATTGATCAGAATGCTCCCACTTCTGAATTTGTCTTCGCCCAAGCCAAACACAATGGCCACTGGAATACACATCCGGGTGCGGCACGACAGTTGTTGACCCGACTTGAAAAGGATTCGGCGATTCCCGTGAATCTCCGGCGCGTGTCTGTCGACCTTGAGCGTGACGACACGTCTGCCTATCCGTTTCTGTTATTTACTGGCCTCGACGATTTTGTACTGACCCCGAGGCAAATCCAAACCTTGCGTAGGCACGTCAATCAAGGTGGAACGCTGGTGATCAACAATGGGTTGGGGCTGGCTAAGTTTCATCAGGCGGCCGTTCGTGAGATGCGTCGGGTCTTCCCAGCAGACGAATTCCGGTTGTTGCCGCAAACGCACGAGATATTCCGTTCGCTTCACACGATCACGAGAGTGAAATACACTCCGACGCTGATGAAGGATCAGGGAGATAAATTACAGGGACGTCCGGTGCTGTTTGGAGTGGAAGTTGCCGGGAAATTACGAGTCATTTACAGTCCCTACGACCTTGAAGGGGGCTGGAACGAAGTTCGATATCCTTTGAGTCGCGGGTATCAATCTGAATCGGCGAAACAGCTTGGCAGCAATATTATCATGTATGCCATGACTCATTGAGTTTCACGATCAGAGTCGCCTGTTGCGAAGCGAAAGGCGAATTAACCTCGCGGTAAGGGAGTTTTTATGACATCACAGAACAGGAAAAATACGCATCCTGACGAAGGGGCGGTCTCACTTCCGATCGACCTGTCGCCACGCGACGCGACGGAAGACAGCTCCTTTGAAGATGAGTTGGCGGAGGATACTGTGGAGTTGGTAGCGGCGCTTGCGGAAACGCGCAGGCTTCTACTGCGGGAAGTGGGACAGGTCATTGTCGGACAGAGCGAAGTGCTCGACCAAGTCCTGACCGCCCTATTTGCCAAGGGGCATTGTGTGATGACCGGTGTTCCGGGGCTTGCCAAAACGCTGATGGTCAGCAGTCTGGCGAAGACCTTGTCACTCGAATTTAAACGGATCCAATTCACGCCCGACCTGATGCCGACGGATATCACCGGGACCATGGTGTTGGCCGAAGGGGACCACGGACACCGCTCGTTTGCGTTCCAAAGTGGCCCGATTTTCACCAACATGCTGCTGGCTGATGAGATCAATCGAACGCCCCCCAAGACGCAAGCCGCGTTGTTGGAGGGCATGCAGGAAAGACGTGTGACCGTGGGCGGCGTGACGCACCCATTGCCCGAGCCGTTTCTCGTATTGGCCACGCAGAACCCGATTGAACAGGAGGGGACCTATACGTTGCCGGAAGCGCAATTGGATCGTTTTCTGTTCATGATCAATGTCGATTACCCGTCGCTGAGCGAGGAGCAGGAAATCCTCATCAAGACAACGCTCGATTCATCTCCCCGCCTGGGCGCCCTGCTGACCAGCGAACAGATTAAGCGGTTTCAGAACCTGGTTCGGCGTGTGCCGGTGAGTCGTTATGTGGCGAACTATGCCGCGCGTCTTGCTCGTGCGACTCGTCCGGACGACTCCCTCGCCCCTGACTTTATTCCCAAATGGGTGCAATGGGGCTGCGGTCCACGAGCTGGACAGGCTTTGCTACTGGCGGCCAAATCCCACGTGCTGTTAAGCGGGCGGTTCAATGTTTCAGTGCAGGACATTCGCAAATTTGTTCATCCCGTGTTCCGGCATCGCTTTGGCTTGAACTTCACTGCCGTCAGTGAGGGCTACGATACAGACATCATTATCGACTGGCTGCTCGAGGCGGTGCCGGTGATTCATGATGATCAACCAAAGTCAGGGTTTTTTGGACAACTCTGGAGCGGAAAAAAGAAAGCAACGACATAGCGTGGGATAGGCTTCGAGCCCGTCGCTTGGGAATCAGATGTAACCGTTCGTGACAGGCTGGAAGCTGTCCCACTAGAAAGCATAACATGGCAACGAAACTGGATACATATAAATACCTGCCGTCGAGCACGGCTGACCATCTGGGAAATTTGCAGATCGGTGTGACCAAGCGGATGGACGTCGGGCTGCAAGGGCGGCACCGCTCTTCGACATTCGGGTCTTCTGTCGAGTTTGCTGAGTATCGGGAATACATCCAGGGAGATCCAATTGAACGGATCGACTGGAATGTCTATGCCCGCACCGACAAGTATGTGATTCGTCGCTTCCACGACGAGGTCAATATCCGAGCGAACGTTTTACTCGACACCTCCGAGAGCATGTCTTTCCAGAATATGGGGTCGATGTCCAAGATGGACTACGGCTGCCATCTAGCTGCGGCTTTGATGTATGTCATGGTCAACCAGGGCGATTCGACCAGCCTGGTCACCTTTGATGATGATTTGCGAAAAACGTACGAGCCTGCCGCGACCTTCGGTGCACTTCGACCGCTGTTGCAAGGGCTCGAGCAAATTAAGCCAGCGGGCGAAAGTAACATTCAACAGGCACTGTCGAAAGCGACAGAATTTATCCGGGGACGGTCGCTTGTTGTCGTTATCTCCGACCTGTTACAGGACCCCCGCGAAACACTCAAGGGCATCGGAAGTCTGTGTTACGCGGGGCATGACGTGACGGTCTTTCATGTGTTAGACCCGGCCGAAATTCGCTTGCCTCAAGAGGGATTAATTGAGGTCGAATTTCTCGAAACCCACGACAAGATGAACGTCGACATCGGCGACTTCCGCGATTTATACCTGCAGAGAATCCGCGAGTATTTAGACGATGTTCGGATTGGGTGCACCAACGAAGGGGCCAACTATTTGTTGGTTGATACCTCGATGGATATTCACGACGCTTTACTGAAAAGGGCAACAAGCTGATGATTCCAGGTGCCTCACTATTTTTGTATTTACTTCCGCTAGCCGCGGCCCCCGTGCTGTTTCATCTGTTGATGCGCCGCCAACGTAAGACGGTGTTGTTTTCGACCCGGATGTTTTTTGACAGCATGAAACCCCGGCTTTCTTTTCATCGAAAGTTTAGGGAACCGCTGCTTCTGGCGGCCAGAACCCTGCTGCTCTTGTTTCTGCTGCTCGCCCTGGCGCGCCTGTCCGTTCCCGAAACGGGGAACGTCATGGGTTTAAGTGGCCAGCAGGCGGTTGTGATTATCGTCGATAACTCCAGCTCGATGGTTGGCGAAGTTGAAGGCAGTGATCGAACCAAGTTGAATGTGGCCCTCGAGGGCGCACGTGCACTGCTGAAAAGTATGGACCCGCGCGGCAAGGCAGCCATTGTGTTGCTGGTGCCCGACTCGAGTGCCGACCGATTTGGAGGCATGACCACCGACAAAGATACCCTGTTGAGCTTTCTCCAATCGATCCAGGCGACTGAGGCGACAGGAGATTCGTCCAAAGCGATGCTACGGGCGACAGCGTTGCTCAAGGAAGTGTCACCTAGCGGGGGTGGTTCAATGCATGTGTTTACCGACCTCCAGGAAGCGGAGTGGAAGAATCCTGTTCTGGCGGCTAAAGATATCGAAGGCGGGGCGCGCGTGTTCGTGCATCGCGTCCCCACCGCCGAATCTACTTTGCCGAATATCTGTTTGCTCAGAGCAACCGTATCATCTCGCAGGATTCTGCCGAATCAGCCCTACTCATTAGAGGTCTTGTTGCGGAATGATAGTGCCAAAGATTTTCAGGTCCGCGTCAATCGCAAAGATTCTGTGCATACCGTTGCCGAGACCATCAATGTCGATGTTGCCGCGGGCGCACAGAAGCTAGTGAAGTTGCCGCTCCAGCCAAAAGCTCCGGGTCGTCATTGGGTCCGCATTTGGATTGAAGGGGATGGGTTTGAAGGCGATAATCGCGTCTTTGTTCCCTACATTTGCGAGAAAAAAGGGGACATCTATTTTCTCGGCGAGCAGGCGACCGGCACGTTCGGTCTACTACCGCTCGCCTTCTCGCCCGGTGGCGATGGCCGTTTCACTTCCTTAGTGCCGAGCTTTTTACCCCGGGACACCCTCAAGAGTCGGTTGCAGGAGAAGACACCGATGCTGGTGGTATTGACCTGGGCGGATGCCTCAACGTTGGACGCGGAAACGAGCGACCTTTTGGATCAATACACGCAGCAGGGTGGAAACATGTTGGTACTCCCTGCAGTCGATGCCAGCGAATTAACCGGCCAAGCACCCGCCTGGCTGGGTGCAAAACTTGAGCCCTTAAAATCGTTGCCGATCAGCGTGCCGTTGCAGGTTGGCGAGCAGTCGTCGCCATTCTGGTCTGACATCCGCGGGCTCGACGGACGGGTTCGCATCGGCACGGCTTTTGTCAAACAGTACTTTCCGATTACGTTCACGCAAGATGCCGGCTACGTTCCTTTACTGAGTGCCAGTGAAGACCTCGGCCTGTTGGCGATTCGCAAACACGGAAAAGGTCAGATTGTTGTCAGTGGCATGGCCTTCGGTCGAACGGGTACCTGGAGTACGTTGCCGAGACAAAAGACCTTTCTAGTGCTGGCTCAGCCGATGGCTTTGGGCGCGGTGTCTAGTCTGGCCAATGAAACTCTGTCGATTGTCGCAGGCCAGTCGGCACGTTTGCTGCCCGGTGAAGGAACGGAGATGTCGATCACGACACTGCTAGGTGACCAAGTCGACTGGTCTGGCTTAAAAGACCAGTCTCCGATCTTAGTACGTGGCGGCGCTTACATCGCCACCTTGGGGCAGCGTGAGACCTGTCTGACAGTTCTGCCGTCTGAGTTGGAGGGGCACAGTGCCTTTATCGAAGGCTCGGAAATCGGTGCGTTAGAAGGCATCCCCCATGGAGTTAGTATTCTCTCCGACGAAGATGACTTCCGAGACGAGTTGGAACAATCGCTGGCGGGCACCGGTTTGTATGTACCGTTTCTGTTGTTGGCCCTGGCGTTTTTGATGGCCGAGGGATTGCTGGGATCGCCAGCAAAAAAATGGAAGGACAACACCAAGGGCGCTTCTCAAAAGCAGCCTTGGGTGACGTCTACAGAATCCGCTGAGGAGATCGCTTGATGATAGGCATGCTTATTTGGAAACCGCACCTTGGTACGCTGGCAAACAGCTTCATCATCCTGGCGTTGATGGGTTGGTTGTGTCTGCTGTGGTACCGGTATCGGTCGCGTTACGCGGTATCGAGGACCATGCAGTTGCTGGCCCCGAAAGTACTCTTTACCATTCTCGTCGTTGTGGCGTTGATGGATCCAGCCTGGCGGAATGTGAAACCGTCGGATGATTCTCAGAAAGTTGCTGTGGTTAGCGACATCTCCACCTCGATGGATGTGGAAGACGACGGGTCGAACTCCCGCACCGGACGTGCCCTGAAGATTGGCCAGGCTATTCAAGGCGAACTCAAAGGCATCGCCAGCGTAGAGAACCTCCAGTTCGATGTCGACATCCTCGCAGCAAAAGATGATCCGGCCACGGGCACACGCAATACCGATTTGGGCAGGACCGTGGTTTCTCTCTCGGAAAAGCCCGACCTGTCTGATTGCAAGGCGGTTGTTTTGATCACCGATGGGGGTGACGAAGTGATTCGCAGCGAGCGTCTTCCCGGGGTGCCCATCTATATCGTCGGCATCGGAACGGAGCCCGCGACTTGGGATGATCTGGAAATCAGTAATACGGACATCCCGGAAGAGGTGGAACTGGACACGCCGTTCAAGGTTTCTGCAGACATTGTTGTACACAGTACGTCGGACGAATTCGCGAACAAAACCGCGGAAGTGGATGTCTGGATTGAGAAAGAAGTCGCTGGCCGGTACCAGCAATTGCAAACCGTGACGGTCGACCCCAGAAAAAGCAATGGGCGGGTGGAGTTCGAGATTCCTGCCGAACAGGCCGAGGGGGTTTACCACTATCGGTTGTCGGTCAAGGACGTGGATGGCGAAATGACCGCGTTGAACAACACGCGTGATTTTGCCGTGGACGTCCGCGAGAAGAGCATCAATGTTCTCTTGTATGGCAACATGCTGGACGTGAATTTCTCGATGCTCAAGCGGGAATTCAGCGATGATGAAACGATCAAGCTGACCGCGGTTTACCGAAAAAACGCAGAGGTGTTTCTGATTGATGGAGCGCGGCAGGATGGTGACCAGGTGTTCTCGCGTGGGTTTCCCGCGGATGTAGAGGTCCTGAAACTGTATACCTGCATTGTCCTCGGATCGTTCCCCTCAGACTTTATCAACCCTGCGTCCTTCATCGCGATAAAAAAATACGTTGAGGATGGCGGCAACCTTGTTCTGCTGGGAGGGCCCAAGTCCTTTGATAAAGGGGGCTACTTCAAAACGGCCTTGGCGCCACTGATACCCTGGAAGGAAAGCAACGCCGCCCGAGGAATCAGCGCTGGGCAATTTCCCGTCGTTATCCCTCCGGAAGGTTCGGGGCATGGATTGACTTCCGCCACAGCGGCGATCTTGAAAGACGTGCCAAGCCCGGTGTTCTATTCAGTGAATAAAGTAGGGAAACGTCGTAGTGGTGCACTCAGCCTGATGAATGCTTCGGTGGGTAGTCAGATCGT